>NZ_JBHWZH010000073.1:16533-30214 GCF_042728285.1 Streptomyces sp. NPDC060194
CGGCGACGGGCGACGGGCGACGGGCGACGGGCGACGGGCGACGGGCGACGGGCGACGGGCGACGGGCGACGGGCGACGGGCGACGGGCGACGGGCGAGCGGTCGGTCCTGGTCGCCGCACGGTCCGCGGTGGCGCTGTACCGGCTGCTCGACACGCTCCCCGTCTTCGCGGGTGACCCGCGGATCCGCCGGTTCTTCACCCTCGTGCCGGGCTCGGACTTCGGCGTCGACGTGCTCGCCGCGATCGACGCGGCGGGCGCGCGGTCGCTGCCGTGGGACGAGGCGTGCCGGCGGACGTTCGACCTGATCCTGACCGCGAGCCCGAAGGGCGAACTGCGCCTCCTGCGCGGCGATCGCGTGCTGCTCCCGCACGGGGCCGGCTTCGGCAAGACCGTGCCGTCGGAGGGCGGGGACGGCCTCCCGTCCGGACTCAGCCCCGCTCATCTCCCCGCCGACGACTCCGCGTTGGCGCTGTACGCGCTCGCCCACCCCGACCAGGTCGCGGCGCTCGCGAAGCAGGGCGCCGAACTCGCCTCGCGCGCAAGGGTGGTGGGCGATCCGACCCTGGACCGCCTCCTCGCCTCCCGCCCCCTGCGCGAGCGCTACCGGGAGGCGCTGGGCACGGGCGGCCGCCGGCTGATCGTACTGACATCGACCTGGGGCCCGCACTCGTTGTTGCGCCAACGCCCGGACCTGGCAGCGGAGTTGCTCGCACGCCTGCCGTACGACGGCTACCAGTGCGCCCTGGTGGTCCACCCCAACGAGCGCAGCCTGCTGTCCGACCACGACCTGCGGGAGCTGCTCGCCCCGGCCGTGGACGCCGGCCTGCTCCTGCCCGCGGCGTACGAGGGCTGGGCCGCGACGCTGGTCGCCGCGGACGCACTGGTCACCGACCACGGCTCGACCGCCCTGTACTTCGCCGCGCTCGACGAACGCCGCCCGGTGGTCGTCGCGACCGACGGCGGTGCGGAGGTCGTCCCCGACAGCCCCGTCGCCACCCTGCTGAGCGGCGCGCCCCGCCTGCGGCGCGACTGCCGACTCCCGGACGCACTGGCCGAGTTCCGCCCGGGCCCGACCGGCGACGCGGCACGGTCGGCGTTCGCCGAGCGGGGCGACGCCCTCGGCCTGCTGCGCGCGGAACTGTACGACCTGCTCGCCCTCGACCCGCCCCACCACCCCGCGGTGGCCCGCACCCTGCCGCCCCCCGCGCCGGCCGTGCGCACCGCGGCCGCGTTCGACGTGCACACCCGCGTCGACGGGCCCCACGTCACCGTCGACCGGATACCGGCCGGCCTCGGCCCCGCCGGCCGACACCTGGCCGCGGAGTACGGCCTCGCGGGCGAGGGCTTCGTCCGGACCGCCGCGGTCCTCCACCGCCGGGCCGCGCCCCCGCCGCCCGGCCCGTACGCCCGCACCTGGACCGCCGCCGACTGGACCGCCCACGCCCTGGACACGTACGCGGCCTGCCGCCTGGCCGCGGTCGTCCTCCCTGACGGCCGCTGCCTGGCCCGCCTGCGCGGCGACGACCGTCTCTGGACGATCCACGTCGACCCGGCGGACGAGGGCGGTCGCCGCGTCCGCGTCGACCCGGCCGCCGCGCTGTCCGGCCTCCACGCCTGGCGGTCGGCACACCACCGGCCGCCGGCCGGGGAGTTGACCTGCACCGTCGGGGGCCGCGACCACCCCGTGCGGGTGGCGCCGGCGACCGCCCGCGACGGCGACCTGCCCGTCTGAGGAGCCCGGTTCCGGCGCGCGGACCGCGTCCGGGCCCCGCTCAGTCCAGCCCGTTCCTCGCGCGGATCGCGGCCGCGGCCGTCCGGTGCCGGTCCGCCTCCGCCCCGTCCCCCTCCTCCGCCGCGAGGGCGGCGAGCGCGTCGAGGACGCGGGCCTCGTCGAATCCGGAGCGGCGGCTCCGTGCGCCGTCGAGGGCCCGCTCGTACAGCGGGCGGGCCTCTCGGGGGCGGCCGGTCGCGCGCAGCGCGTGGCCGAGGGCGAAGCCGGTGCGGGCGGTCATCCGGTCGCGGCCCAGCTCGGCGGCCGACGCGTGCGCCTCGGCCAGGAGGCGGGCCGCGTCGGTGTGGTCGCCGAGGTGTGCCCGGGCCTCCCCCAGGCGGTAGGTGAGCAGCATGACGCCGTAGGGGTTGGGGATCGCGCGGTGCAGCTCGCGGGCGCGCTCGAAGGAGGGCACGGCGGCGACCCAGTCGCCGCGCGCCCCGCCGAGCTGGCCGCCGAACTCGTCGACCGATGCCCGCAGTTTCGCGTCGCGGACGGAGTCGCCGAGCAGCCGTGCGGCCGCCGGCGCGGCCGCCAGCTCCGCGGAGGCCTCGTCGAAGCGCCCCGACTCCCACAGGGCGCGGGCGAGTTGGCAGCGCATGCGGACGATCCCGGCGACGTCTCCGGCGCGGACGGCGCTGTCGAGCCCGAGCCGGTAGAGCTCCTCCGTCACCCGCTGCCGCGGGAAGTCCAACGCGTACGTCCACAGCGGCTCGCACAACGCGACGACCAGCGCGTCGAGTTCGCGGGCATGTGCGGCGCGCACGCAGGCGAAGAGGGTGTGGCGGTGGGCGTGGAGCCAGTGTGCCGCGTGCCGGGCGCGCTCGGTGCGCTCCTCCGGCGTGGCCGCCCCCGCCGGATCCGCGAGCCGCAGATCGGGCGCGTCGGCCGACTCCGGCACCCGTCTCCCGACGTCGAGCCGGGATCCGGCCGCGAAGAGGTCCGCGCGCTGGAACTGCCGGGTCCACCACCGCAGGACGCGCTCCTGCCCCGCGGCCGTCTCGCCGGGCGCTGCGTCGCGGCGCGCCGCGCGGGCCGCGTGCGCCCGCTGCAACGGCGCGAGGGACACCCGCGCGTCCCGCCCCCGGTACGCCGCGGCCAGGTCGATCAGCCCGGCCGTCGCACCCAGCTCCTCCAGCGCGTCGTCGCAGACCTCCGGGCCGCGCCCGAGCAGTGCGGTGGCGGACGCGCGGCTGAAGTCGGGGCCGGGGTGGGAGCCGAGGAGCCGGTACGCCTCCCGCGCGTCCGGCGACAGCTCACCGTAGGCCGCGTCCCACACCCGCTCCACCACCGGGACACCCTGGTCGGCGAGTTCGGTCCGCAGGTCCGCCAGCAGGCGGTCGAGCGGGCGCAGTCGGTGGCGGAGGATCCGCGCGGCCGCGACCCTCAGCGCGGCGGGGAAGCCGCCGCACAGTCCGGCGACCGCCCGCGCCGCCTCGGGGTCGCCGGCCATCCGGCCGTCCCCGACGACCCGGTCGAGCAGCTCGACGGACGCGGCCTCGCCCAGCGGCGCGAGCGGCAGCAGGAGCGCGGAGCCGGCCTCCAGGTCGGTGAGCGGCCCGTGGCTCGTCACGACGACCACGCTGCCTCCCGACGCGGGCAGGAGGTCGCGCAGCTCGGAGGCGTACCGCGCGTGGTCGACGACGAGCACGCAGGTCCGCTCGCGGGAGACCGCCCAGTACTGAAGGCGGCGGGCGTCGACCGACGACCTGACGAAGCCGGGCTCGACGCCGAGGAAGACGAGCAGCTCGGTCAGGACGTCGCCGACGTCGAGCTCGCCGCGGGTCCGGAACCGGTCGAGGTCGACGTGGCGGGCCAGGTCCGTGCCGCGTTCGCGGACGGCCTCGTGGGCGATCACCAGCGCCGTCGCGGAGCCGCCGGTGCCGGCCGGGCCGCTCACCCCGATCAGCAGCGGACGCACCGGGTCGTCGTGGTCCCGCAGCGCGCGGCGCGCCTGCTCCAGCGGCCCCTCGCGGTTGACGAAGTGCGTCTCCGGCAGGCCCATCTCGATCGGCACGGCACCCAACTCCCCTGGACAGCGCGGCCTCCGCGCCCGCGGCGCGCGATCTCCGCCACCCTAGAGGGCGGGCCCCGCCCGCACCCTCCGCATCACCGATTCCACCCCGCGGGTGGCCGGTTCCCACCGCCCGACGCACCGTCAGCCGGCCGCGGACCCTGCGCGACCGGACCCGACCCGCACGCTTCGCGCCCCGCCCGCGGCGTCACCGCCCGGCGCCCCGCCTGACGCGCCACGGCCGCCCTACTCGACCGACGCGCCCTCGGTCACCGTCCGGCCCGCGCCGCGCGCCCCCCGCACCCGCTTCCAGGCGGCGTGCAGCCGGGGGTGGCGGGCCCGGGTCTGGGCCGAGCGGCGGTCGAGTTCCTCGGTGAGCCGCTCGGTGCGCTTCTCGACGTCGAGCTCGTCGAGGATCCGGTCGACCTCGGCGAGCAGTGCGCCGTGCAGCTGCCACTGGCGCGGGTGGTCCTGGACGCGCGCGAGGAGCAGGACCGCCACCGTGTCGCGGGACCTCCGGCCGCGCTCCATCGCCCGGGCGAACTGCTCCTCGGCGTGCTCGGCGCTCTCCGCGACGTCGGTGGTGACGAGCGCGGCGAAGGCCTCGATCGCGTCGGCGACGTGGTCCATCAGGGTCTCGACCGCCCGCGCCGCCTCCTCGGGGAAGAGCGGCTCCCCGCGCCGGGCCTTCGCGAGGTCGGTCATCGTGCGGGTCAGGACGCGCAGGACGACGGCGCAGATCTCCAGGGTGTCGAGCCCGGTGCGGAGCACCACCCGGGAGAGCAGCCCCTGGCGGACCCGCGGGTTGAACATCAGGCTCTCCTCGGCCTGGGTGAGCGAGGCGTCGACCTCGACGATGTCGTGGTCGAGCCGGCGCGCCTCGTGCAGCCGGGCCGCCGCGCGGTCCACGGGGGTCGGGCCGTGGGCGTCGCGTCCCACCGCGCGGAAGAGCTTGCCCATGGAGCGGGCGAGGCCCTCGATCGACTCCCCCGCGGACTCGGTCCACACCGGCGGGGCGAAGAAGTTGAACAGCAGCCCGACCCCCGCCCCGATCAGCGTCTCCGCGACCCGGTCCCACGCGGTGAGGCCGGGCTCCGAGACGCCGAGCACCAGCATCGCGCTGATCGCGACCTCCGGCACGAACTCGTTGACCCGTACGTACCGGCCGACGATCAGCGCGGTGAGGATGGTCAGGCCGAGGCTCCACCAGTTCAGGCCGACGAGGGTGCTGAAGAGGATCGCGATGACCACGCCGGCGATCACGGAGCGCACGCGCCGCATGCCGGTGGTCAAGGTCGCGTACAGGGTGACCTGGACGACGAGGAGCGCGGTCAGCGGCGCGGTGAGCGGGGCCGGCTGCGGGAGGGTGACGGAGGCGACGACGTAGCTGATGACGGCGGCGGCCGTCGAGCGCAGGGTCTGCGCGATGCCGGACTCGGTGGTCCGCTTGACGAGGTTCACCACGGGTGCGGGGACCTCGGGCATCCCCTGGCCCTTACCGATCATGCGGTCGAACGTAAGCGGGGCCCGGCCGCGGACGCGGGCCCCTCCCCCCGACACGCCGCACCGGCCGCCCGTACAGCCGGACCGCGGCCGCGGCGCACGGCAGACGTCGGAAGCCCGCGCCCGACTCCGGGTACGCGGGGGCCCTGCGAGAGAGCCGAAGGGGCGCGCCGGTGTCGGGACGGCGTGCGCGCGGAGGTCCGACGGAGGAGGACCGAGCACGGACGCCGTCCCGACACCGGCACAGAGCGCCCCGGAGGCGAACGAGCCCTACAAGATCACGGCACGTAGTTGAACGTGTCCGGGTCGGGGCCGATCCGCTCGTCGCGGTTGAGCGCGCTGATCGCGGCGACGTCGTCACCGCTCAGCTCGAAGTCGAACAGGTCGAAGTTCTCCTCGACCCGCTTGCGGGTGACGGACTTCGGGAACACGATGTCGCCCCGCTGGAGGTGCCACCGCAGCGTCACCTGCGCGGCGCTGCGGCCGTGACGGCGGGCGATGTCGGCGATGGTCGGGTCGTCGAGGACCTTGCCCTGCGCGATCGGGGACCAGGCCTCGGTCGCGATCTGGTGCTCGGCGCCGAAGGCGCGCAGTCCGTCCTGCGTCAGGTAGGGGTGCACCTCGATCTGGTTGACCGCGGGGACGACGTCGGTGTCCTGCAGCAGCCGGCGCAGGTGGTGCTCCTGGAAGTTCGAGACGCCTACGGCCTTCGCGCGGCCGGAGCGGTAGATCTCCTCCAGGGCCTTCCAGGTCTCGGTGAAGTCGCCGACCTTCGGCAGCGGCCAGTGGATGAGGAACAGGTCGAGGTAGTCGAAGCCCAGGTCCTCCAGCGTCCGGTCGAACGCGGTCCGCGCGTCGTCCGGGTCGTGGAAGCCGTTGTTGAGCTTGCTGGTGACGAAGACGTCCTCGCGGGCGAGCCCGGAGGCGCGGACCCCCTCGCCGACCTCCTTCTCGTTGCCGTACATCTCGGCGGTGTCGATGTGCCGGTAGCCGACCTCGAGGGCGGCGAGCACCGCGTCCTTCGTGTCCTTCGGCTCGATCTGGTACGTCCCGAAGCCGAGCTGGGGGATCTGGACGCCGTTGTTCAGGCTGACGGTGGGAACCGCGTTCACGATCATTCCTTGCGTAGTCGGGACAGTTCCTGGGCGAGGAGGACCCTCGCACCTCCAGGGTGCGGCGTCCTGCCCTCCCCCGCCCTCCGGCTGCCCGACACCCCTCGGCCCATGCACCCCGAAGCGGGACGGAAGGTAGCGAATCATGGCGATACGACCCGCCGTGCGGGCCCGGTCGCACGGCGTGCACGAGGCCGCCCGTGCCGGCAGGCGGCGCGGTGTCACGCCCCGAGCGGCTCCCGCAGCGCCGTCCGGTCCGCGCGCCACGCGGTGAGGAGGTGCTCGCCGAGGCGGCCCTCCAGGAGGCCGGTGGAGCGGATGCCGAAGGCGACGTCCGGGGCGAGGTCCGGCTCGTCCTCCAGGAGCCCGCCGACGACGTCCCGGCGGACGACCTGCTCGTGGACGGCGTCCGCCTCGACGTGCTCGTCGTAGAACCGCCGCGCGGCGGGTCCCGCGCCGGCCTTGCGCAGCGCCTGGGACAGCCGGCGGGAGCCGGGCGGGGAGGTGATCTCGACGGTGGCGAAGTGGCCGACGAGCGCACCGCGCAGCCGGCGGTGCAGGCCGAAGAGGGACATCTGGTTGACGGTGGCGAGCGCGGGCGCCGGTGCGGCGTCGAGGTAGCGGCCGTAGGTCGCGTCCAGCCCGAGGTCGGCCATCAGCTCGGCGAAGAGCCGGGCGTGGACGCGGTCGGCGCGCCCGCCGCCGAACTCGTCGAACTCGATGGCGACCATCGCGGCCTTCGCCCGGCCGCGCAGCCGGGGGACGACCCACAGGTGCGGGTCGGCCTCCTTGAGGTGGTACAGCGAGCGCAGGGCCGCGTACTCGCGGAGCTTCCACAGCTCCCCGCCGTCCTTGAGGTGGTGGCTGACGCTGTGCCCGTCGTCGCCGACCGGCTCGACGAGCAGCGCGTCCACGGCCTCCTCGACGCTCACCGCGGGGCCCGCGTCGGCCCGCAGCGCGGCCAGGAACCGCTCCTCGGCCGCGGCCCGGAAGGCCAGCAGCCCGGGGTCCCACTCCAGGGCCTCGTCGACGCCCTCGAAGCCGCGGTAGTGCAGCTCGTACAGCAGGTACAGCGCGAGCTGCAGGTCGTCGCCGTACGGGTCGGTCGCGGTGACGCCCGCCGGGTCCGGCGCGGGGCCGCCGCGCAGCGCGCGCAGCACGGCGGCGGACAGCCGCCCGCGCTCGGCGGGCAGCACGGGCGCCGCGGAACGGGTCGTGTCGGTGACGGTCATGCGCTCTCTCCCTCCGGCCCGGCCGCTCGGCCGGACGCGGGCGCGGTGTCGGTGTCGGTGTCGGCGGCCACCCGCCGCCGGTGGCTGGTGTCGCACCACGGGTACGTGCGGCTGCGGCGGCAGGTGCACACGGCGACGGTGAACCGGTCGGAGCGGGCCACGGAGCCGTCGTCGAGGACGACCTCGACCGGCCCCTCCACGAGCACGGGCCCGCCCTGCTCGACGGCGACCCGCCGGGCCCGCCCGCCGCGGTCGGCGCGGTCGGCCCGGTCAGGACGTGACGGCACGGACGATCACCAGCTCTTCCTTCTCCTCGTCGGGCGCGAGCAGACCCCGCGCGCTCAGCCAGGGCAGCCGCCCGCGCATCACCGGCCCGAACGGCACGTACATCCGGTCGCTGACCCGGGCCCGCAGCCCGTGGTCCGCGAGCCGCCGTACGGTCGCGTCGGGGTCGCTGACGGCGGAGTGGACCAGCAGCAGCGTCCCGCCGGGCCGCAGCGCCGCGGGCGCGGCGTCGCAGATCCGGTCGAGCAGGGCCCGGCCGTCGAGGCCGGCGTCCCAGGCGCGCGCGGGCCCGCGGCGCGGCGTGCCGGCCGACGGGGCGGGGACGTACGGCGGGTTGCTGACGACCAGGTCGAAGGTGCGGCCGGGCAGTGCGGACAGCAGGTCCCCGCGGTGCACGGCGACGCGGCGGCGGGCCGCCAGCGCGTTCAGCCGGGCGGTGAGCACCGCCCGACGGTCGATGTCGACGGCCGTGACCCGTCCGCCGAGCCGGGCGGCGTACGCGGCGAGCGCCCCGCTGCCGGTGCACAGGTCGAGGACGTCCCGGCCCGCGACGCCCTCGCGGCGCAGCGCCTCCGCCAGGAAGTGGCTGTCGGCCTGCGGGGCGTAGACGCCCGGCAGCCTCAGGACTCTGCCGAGCCCCAGGGCGGGCGTGCGCGCGTGGACTGTCGTCACCGGTACCTCCGTGCTGGACGGGATGCTCAGGGCCCCGGCCGCGGCAGCCGGCCCCCTGACCAAGGCTCCGCCCGCGGGGAGCGGCCCACCACTCGGGGCCCGCGTGCACCACGGGCAGCGCCCGGGCCGAGTGCCCCCGTCCGCCCCGCTCACACCCGCGGTTCCAGCCGCTCCGGGCGCTTCACCGGGCCCACCCTGGCTGACAGGGAGCGCCAAGGAGTGGCAAAGTGGGGGGATGCCGCCACATCGTTCACCCGGATTCGAGGACGTGGCGCACTCCGCTGTCGAGGTCACGGACCTCCTGTCGGTGCTGTGGGCCCGCGGCCAGGCCGCCGTCGGCCCGCCCGTCCCGCCGCCCTCGCAGCTGCGTGCGCTGCAGGCGGTGGCACGGCTCGGCAGCACCAACCTGAAGGCGCTCGGGGACGCCCTGGGCTCCACCCCGCCCGCCACCAGCAGGCTCTGCGACCGCCTGGAGGCCGCCGGCCTCGTCGAGCGCGGGCCGAGTCCGTCCAGCCGCCGGGAGGTGGAGTTGTCGGTGAGCCGGACCGGGCAGGCGCTCCTGGAGGAGATCAGGGACGGTCAGACGCGGGAGATGCACGCCGTCCTCACCGCGATACCCCCCAAACAGCTAGCCCAGCTCGCCGAGGGCCTCGCCGCCTTCCGGGACGCCGCCGAAGCGGTCGTGGGCGAGACCGGCCGCGGCGCTGCGGGCGTCGCCCCTCGGATGCGGATGATGCCGCCCGCGTAGGGCCGGACCCCGGCTCCGGCTCAGCCCCGCGGCCGCGACCCGGCGTGCACGGCGAACAGGTCGCGGAGGCCGAGCACGTCGAGCAGCCGCACGACCGGCGCGGAGGGGTCGAGGAGGAGGAGCCTGCCGCCCAGCGCGACGCGGCCCCGCAGCAGCGAGTTGGCCAGGCTGGAATCGGCGAAGCGCACCCCGGACAGGTCGAGGCGGACGTCCGCTCCGTCCCGGCGGGCCGCCTCGGCGAGCGCCCGGTCCAGAGCGCCGACGGCCTCGTGGTCGCTCTCCCCGGTCAGGACGAGCAGGGGCGTGCCGCTCCGCTCGGCGGTCACGAGCCGCAGCCGCCCGTCGGTGCTCTCGTCGTGCACAGCCGGCCCTTCGGTTCGCTCCGGACATGCGGTGCCCGCATCCGCCCGGTCAGGGAACCATAGGGCGAACAGTTGCCACTTGGCAACATTCGTCGATGAGCAACACTATGGGCGGCGCATCGGGCAGGCTCGGCGCGGAACGCGCGGGAACGCGCGACAATGTTCCGCCGTCGGCTCCCGATCCGCCCGCAGTCCGCATGTCCCTCCTCACCAGCAAAGGGCCCGACCCGACCGTGACGAACTTCCTGGACGTGGAGCGCGCCGTGCGCGCCGCCGCCCCGCACGCCCTGCTCGACGCGGCCCGGTCCGCCGTCATCCGCGCCTACGAGGCCGAGTCCGTGGACCTCTTCCTGGCCGACTACAGCCTGACGCTCCTGCGCCGGGTCAGCACGCCGCCGGACGCCGAGCAGCCGTCCCTGCCGCTGCACAGCAGCCCCGAGGGCCGGGCCTTCGGCAGCCAGGAGCCGTACACCCGCATCGCCGCGGAGCACGGCGCGGTCGACGTGCACCTCCCGGTCACGGTCCGCGGGGACCGGCTCGGCATCCTCAGCGTCCGGCTGCCGGAGCGAAGATCCACGGACGAGGTCGTGGCCGAGTTGAGCGACGTCGCCGAGCTGCTCGGCCACGAGATGATCGTCGCCGAACGGGACACCGACGTGTACCTCCAGGCCCGGCGGGCCACCCGGCTGACCCTGGCCGCCGAGATGCAGTGGCACCTCCTGCCCGGCCGCGCCTGCCTGCACGACGAGTACGCGATCGCCGCCCACCTGGAGCCGGCCTACGCGATCCACGGCGACAACTTCGACTGGGCGTCCACGTCGGACACCCTCACCCTGACGGTCACCAACGGCATGGGCGAGGGCATCCAGGCCGCTCTCCTGACGAACCTGGCCGTCAACGCGCTGCGCAACGCCCGCCGGGCCGGCATCGGCATCGCCGACCAGGCGGCCCTCGCCGACCAGGCGCTGTACGCGCAGTACGGCGGAGCCAGCTACGTCTCGACGCTGCTGCTCTCCTTCGACCTCGCCTCGGGAAAGGTGCAGGTGGTGGACGCGGGCTCGCCGCAGCTGTGGCTGCAGCGCGGGAAGACCGTGGAACCGGTGCGCTTCGAGGCGCAGCTGCCGCTCGGCATGTTCGACCAGTCCGAGTACGTCGTCCAGGAGTTCCAGGTGGTCCCGGGCGACCGGCTGATCTTCGTCAGTGACGGGGTCTACGCGACGCCGTCCCCCAGCAGCGGCGAGACCTACGGCGAGCGTGCCCTGGCCCGGTCGGTCCACGCGGCCAGCCTGCTTCCGGCGGCCGCGGTACCGAGGGCGGTGCTCCGGGAGCTGGCCGTGCACCGGGACCGGGAGCCGGAGGACGACGCGATGGTCGTCTGCGTGGACTGGTTCGGACGGCGGGATGCGGAGGCGGCGGGCTGACCCGGTCGTCGGGCGCTGCGAGCGGGGCGGTGGAGAACCGCCCCGGGTCACAGGAACCGGCGGATGGGCGTCACGGCGATCTCCTTGGCCCGGTGGGCGACCGAGCGCCGCTTCCAGCGCCGGGGCTCTATCTCGACGCTGTTCTCCAGGTCGTGGTCGAAGTCGGCGTCGAGCTGCGCGGTGAACTCCGGGTCGAGGACGGTCAGCATGACCTCCTCGTCGTGCTCCAGGGAGCGGCGGTTGAAGTTGGTGGACCCGGTCAGCGCCGCGACCCCGTCCACGGTCATGATCTTCGCGTGCAGCATGGTGGGCTGGTACTCGTAGATCCGCACGCCGCAGCGCAGCAGGTCCTCGTAGTGGTACCGCCCGGCGAGCTGGCAGACCCGCTTGTCGGTGTGCGGGCCGGGGAGCAGGATCTCGACGTCGACGCCGCGGGCCGCGGCCTTGCAGAGCAGGTCGATGAAGAACGGGTCGGGCGCGAAGTACGCGGTGGCGAGCCGCAGCCGCTGCTCGGCGGACTGGATGACGACCCGGAGCAGGGTCTGCATGTCCTGCCAGCCCAGGCTGGCGGAGCCGCGGACGACCTGGACGACGGCGTTCCCGGTCGTCTCGTGGTCCACGAACCGGTCGCGCTCGTCGAAGAGCTCGGAGCAGCACTCCGCCCAGTTCTGGGAGAACGCGGCGGCGATCCCGTCGACGGCGGGGCCGCGCACCTCTACGTGGGTGTCGCGCCACTCGCTCGCGTCGCGGGCGTCGCCGCACCACTCCTCGGCGATGCCGACGCCGCCCGTGTAGGCGACCTGCTCGTCGACGACGAGGACCTTGCGGTGGCAGCGGTGGTTCTGCTTCAGCGGGGAGATCATGTGCGGTCTGCGGAACCAGGAGATCTGGACCCCGCAGCTCTCCATCTCCTGCAGCAGCCTCTTCTCGATCAGCCGGCTGCCGAACCCGTCCAGCAGCAGCCGCACCCGGACGCCCTCGCGGGCCCGGTCGGCCAGCGCCTCGGCGAACTGCACGGCGATGTCGCCCCGCCAGTAGACGAACGTCATCATGTCGACGGTGTGCTCGGCGCTCCTGATGCTGTCGAGCATGGCGCCGAAGATCTGGTCGCCGTTGCGCAGCGGCTTGAGGTCGTTGCCCTCGGTCGCGGCGATGCCGATGAG
This sequence comes from Streptomyces sp. NPDC060194, assembly GCF_042728285.1. Taxonomy (NCBI): domain Bacteria; kingdom Bacillati; phylum Actinomycetota; class Actinomycetes; order Kitasatosporales; family Streptomycetaceae; genus Streptomyces; species Streptomyces sp. NPDC060194. The sequence continues at coordinate 28,818 of NZ_JBHWZH010000073.1, forward strand.
CCGCTCAAGCCGGCGGCGCAGTCGGGCCTGCCGCGCGGCGGCGTCCGCGGGCGACACGGGTACGGCGGTGTCGGGCGATGCGTCGACGACTGTCATGGTGCGGCTCCGAACGGAAATCGAAGTACGGGGGTGCGGCGGGGTGCCGCGATCACGCGCGGCGCCCCCCGCGCCGGTCCGCCGCCCCGTCGGGACGGCGGACCTGGGACGCGAACGGGGCGCCACATGGGGGTGTTGCATGCGCCGCTCGTGCGGCGCGACGGTGACGCCCGCGGCGCCGGACCGCGGCTCAGTCCTCGACGAGCATCCCGGTGCGCAGCTTGGTCAGCGTCCGCGACAGGAGACGCGAGACGTGCATCTGCGAGATACCGAGCACCTCGCCGATCTGCGACTGGGTCATCTCCCGGCCGAACCGCATCTCCAGGATGCTGCGCTCCCGGTCGTCGAGGCGGGTGAGCAGCGGGGCGAGCGCGTGCAGGTTCTCGATGGTCTCGATCTCGGGGTCCGGGTCGCCGAGGACGTCGGCGAAGCCGCGGCCGCTCTTGCCGGTCTGGCCCTCCTCGCCGGCGCTCGGCATCTCCAGGGAGCCGGCGGTGTAGCCGTTGGCGGCCACCATGCCCTCGACGATCTCGTCCTCGGTGAGGTTCAGGTGCTCGGCGAGCTCCTTGACCGTGGGGTCGCGGTCGAGGACGGACGCGAGGTGGTCGCGGGCCTTGGCCATCTCCACCCGCAGCTCCTGGAGCCGGCGGGGCACGTGCACGGCCCAGCTGGTGTCCCGGAAGAACCGCTTGATCTCGCCGACGATGTACGGGACCGCGAAGGAGGTGAACTCGACCTCGCGGGACAGGTCGAAGCGGTCGATGGCCTTGATCAGGCCGATCGTCCCGACCTGGATGATGTCCTCCATCTCGCCGCTGCCCCGGTTGCGGAAGCGGCTCGCGGCGAAGCGCACGAGGGAGAGGTTCATCTCGATCAGGGTGTTGCGCGCGTAGGCGTACTCGTGGGTGCCCTCCTCGAGCACCTGGAGCTGGTCGAAGAACAGCTTCGACATCTCGCGCGCGTCCCGCGGCGCGACCTTGCCGGCGTCCTCGATCCAGGGCAGGTCCCCCACATGGGCGGGGGCACCCGCCTGCCGGGTGTCCCCGACGGCGGTGAGCGTCGCCGTCCCCGCCTCGGTGTGCCCTGCTATCTCAGTCATCCTGCAGCCTCCCCTTAGGTGAAACCCCGTTCGAGAACCCAGCCTGCCCCCGGGTCGCGACCTCATGCCTGCCGATTCGGAGGAAGATTGAACGAAGTTCGAAAGCGCCCGGAGCACGGGGAGGAAGGGGTGCGGGGGGGCCGGTGTGCGAAGGGCGGTGGCCCGGGCGGGAGGGGGGGGGTACCCCCGGCCCCCCCCCCGG
>NZ_JBHWZH010000074.1:0-29852 GCF_042728285.1 Streptomyces sp. NPDC060194
CACGAGGTCCAGGCCTTCGGCCTGTTGGGTGGGTCCGCTTCGCTCCCCCACCTGGTCCTTCCGGCTTCGCCTCCAGGACAAGCCCGCTCCGCGGGCGGCTGGCCACGGGACACCGATGGGGGTGTGCTGCCGGGATCCCGCCCGGGGGTTTCATTTGGGGCTGGTCGTCTACAGCGTGCCGTCAGCGATGCGTTCGGCCGCGTCCTGCGCGACCTCGTTGGCGATGCGCACGCCATGCCTCTCGCCAGTGGCCAGGAGGGCTTTCCTCACCTCCGGTGCCGGTTTGCCGGCATGCGTCGTGCGGATCTCCGCCAAGGCCTTCTCGTACCGTGCCGCGTGTTCCTGAACCCGGGGCATGGCCTTCTCGTACTCGGAAACGTCAGCCACACGGATAACCTACCTCGGCCAGCTGGTGCTTCATTCTTTCCTTCGGATTGATTCTGGAACTGACGGACTGTGCCACTGGCTCGCTGCATCGCCGATCGGTGAAACAGCCAAGTCCCTGGTGAACCCCGAGAGGGGCCGCAGGGTTCGGCTTCTCCTGCTCTCGTCCCGGGCTACAGGGACAACCCCAACAGCCAGTACGGGGGCTGGAGTTCGCGCAGACCGTGATCAGGGGGCAGCCATCCCTTCTTCCTCCTGTCGATGGTCCTCTGCGTGTGAGGAGGCGGGTACGGGCAGCCGTACATCCGCTCAGGTTCAGGCGCGGCCCAGGGCGGTCGGTAGTGGACGGTGCACACAGGCCAGACCGTCTCCTGGTGCGGTTTCGGTGCCGGCGTCGTGCCTTTACGGCGCCGACGTTCGGGGCGTGGTGGCCGAGGCGGGCGCACCGTGCAGCTCTCGGCGAAGGCGGCCAGCGGCGGTAGGCCGGTGCTTCCCAGCGGATCGGTGAAGAGCGGACCGCTGGTGCCCGCCTCGAGCCCCCGGACAAAGGCTGCGGCCCGCAGCAGGGGGCGGGCCCACGCGGGGACGGGGTGGGTCATGCAGCCCCGGCGGAAGCCATGGTCGTGCAGCGTGACAGCCGAGCCGTCCAAGACCACATCGAGGACGTGGACCGTATCAAGCCGGGTGGTGCAGACCGCGGTGAACACCACCGTGGCGAGCCGGGCAGCCAGGTACGGGTGCGCAGTAGCCCGGTGAAGCCGCCAGGCGACCTCCGCCTCGGCGAGGGAAGCTATCACCGGCCGGAACAAGCCCCGTTCGGCCGCCATCGGCACGGCGCACTGGCAGGGGCGCCAGCCGGGTCATCATCGGCCAAAAAGGTGGTCAGGACCGGCAGGCCAATCCAGCGATTCGCCAGCGGGCACAGCGCCTCTGATACCCGCCGTGCAGGAGCAGCAGGACCAGCCTCAGACAGCAGGACGAAGCCCTCGGGCAACAGGACGGAGGCCTCGGGCAACAGGACGGAGGCCTCGGGCAACAGGGCGGAGGCCTCGGCGACCGTGTGCTCCACCTGCTGAAATTCACGTTCCAGGAAGACCCGCACGGCACGGTGGTGACAGACGAGGACCAGCCGGACCCCGGTGCGCCGGCGCACAGCAAGCAGACACTTGAAGCGGTGCGGGGTCAGGAGGTGGGCTCGTAGGAGGGTGAGGTGGGTGACGGGGGTGGCGAGGATCCAGGCGGCCGTGATCAACCAGACCGGGGCCGGATCGAGCTGGTGGTAGCCGTCCAGGGGGACGGGCTTGCCGACGGCGGCGTCCACGACGTCGACCGCGTCCGGTTCCTCCAGGACCATCTCGGCGCCGTCGCCCAGGCCATGGCCGCCGGTGCGGACGTCCGCGGCTACTGCGCCTGGTCCCTCATGGACAACTTCGAGTGATGCGAGGGCTACCGCAAGCGTTTCGGTATCGTCCACGTCGACTACGCCACCCCGACCAGGACGCCCAAGGACAGCGCCCTGTGGTACCGCGACTTCGTCACCCGGACGAAGGCCGCCGCCCGGCCCGGCGGCAACTGACCCCGCCCGCTCCGCGTCCGGCGCCTGACACCCGGCGACGAGCGCAGCGGGGAACGGTACGGTGCACCCCCGGCCACGGGTGCACCGCACCGCCGCCCGCGCTCCCGGCAGGAACGGCCGGCGTCCGATCCCGAGAAGGAATCATGAGACTCGCATTCTCCACCCTCGGCGTCCCCGGCATGCCCCCGCAGCAGGTGCGCGAACTGGCCCTGCGCACCGGCTGGACCGGACTCGAACTGCTCTCGAGCCTCGACGAACCACTGCACACCGGCCTCGACACGCACGCGCGGGCGAAGTTCCGGCGAGAACTCGGACCCGAGGTGACACCGGTCGGCGTCAACTCCTACGTCCACGTGGGCGCGAGCCACCTGGAAGACGAGGACGTCATCACGGCCATCCTCTCGGAGGCAGAGCTGGCACGCGATATCGGTGCCGCCGGAGTGAGGGTGTTCCCCGGCGGCGAACCGGACGAAAGCGACGAACGCCTGGCGACCAGGCTCCGCGCGGCGGCCGGGCAACTCCCGGCTGGCGTGCAGATCTGGCTGGAGACCCACGACTCCCACTCGACGGGCCGGCAGGTGGCAGACGTGCTGGAGAGGACGGCCAGTCCTCATGTGCGGGCGATATGGGATCTCGCGCACACGGTCCACGGCCGGGAACCGTGGCAGGAGACCGTCGATGTGCTTCGCCCGCATCTCGCCCACGTCCAGATCAAGGACGAAGTCACCGCGGGCAGCACTCCTGTCGCCCTCGGGTGCGGAACCCTCCCCGTCGCTGCCGCGCTGACCGGGCTCCTCGACACCGGCTACGCCGGATGGACATCGCTGGAATGGGAACGCAAATGGTTCCCCGAGGCCGAGCCCCTCGAAGGCATCCTCACCCACGGCCGAACATGGATCCAGGACAACGTCCTGTCTTGACGGTCGTCGTGCCCCACGCGTGACCTTGGATCGAAAGGTGCAACTCACCATCACGGAAGAAGCTCCGATGACCAGCGAGAACGAGGCCGAGACCGCCGAGCCGGCGCAGCCGAAGGCGTCGAGGGCCTTCGGCTGACCGGTGATGACAGGCTGCCACCTCGGCCGGCGAAGAGGTGGTCAGCCGAGCGGGACGGCCGCGGGCCGGTCGCAGGTGCTGGTGACCTGCACGGACGCACCGGTCCGCGCGGACTCCAGCAGCGACTCCATGACGTCGAGGACGTGGTAGGCGAGCGTTCCCGACGCGCGCGGCTCCTGTGCGGCGGGCGTCCGCGCCATGTCCGCGAGCCCCTGGCCGCGGCCCGCGTCCCGGTACCCGGCGGACGGGGGGAGCGTCTCCCACTCCTCCTCGCCGAGCCGGAACAGCCTGACGTCGCCGGAGAAGCGGTTGGGGTCGGGGACGATCAGGGAGCCCTTCTCGCCGTGGACCTCCAGGGGCGACGCGGCGGTGGCGACCCCGTCGAAGCTCATGACGAGGGTGGTCAGGACCCCCGACGCGTGGGTCAGGACACCGCTCACGTGGGTGTCGGTGGTGACGGAGATCCGCTCGCCCGCGCGCCGCCCGGAGGCGATGACGCGGGTGTCACGGGACCGGCCGGCCGTCCCCGTGACGGAGCGGACGGGGCCGAGGAGAGTGACGAGGGAGGTGACGTAATAGGGGCCCATGTCGAGGAGCGGGCCGCCGCCGGGCACGTAGTAGAAGTCCGGGTCGGGGTGCCAGAGTTCGTGGCCCGGGACCGTCATCGTGGCCGTCGCGAACAGCGGGCGGCCGACGAGCCCGTCGTCGATCGCCCGGCGGGCCGTCTGCACGCCGGTGCCGAGCACCGTGTCGGGGGCGCACCCGACCCGGACGCCGCGCGCGCGGGCGGCGGCCAGCACCTCCCGGGCCTGCGCGGTGGTGGCCGCGAGCGGCTTCTCGAGGTAGACGTCCTTCCCGGCGGCGATCGCCGGCAGCGCGACCTCGGCGTGCGCGGCCGGGACCGTCAGGCTGAGCACGACGTTCACGGCGTCGTGGGCGAGCAGCTGGGGAACGGTCAGGGCCTTCACGCCCGGGTGGGCGTCCGCGACGGCGTGGGCGCGTACGGGGTCGAGGTCGGCCACCGCCACGAGCGCGAGCGTGTCCGACGCCGCGAGCGTCGCCAGGTACTGGCCGGAGATGGCGCCGCAGCCGACGATGCCGACGCCGGTGCGGGCGCTCACCGGGCCGCCCACAGCAGGCCGCGCTCGACGAGCGTGCGGACGGTGTCGTCCCGCAGGACGTCGAGGCTGTGACCGGGGGTGCAGACGAAGATCCGCCCCTCGCCCCAGGCCCTCGTCCAGACGGCGGGGCAGGTCACCGGCCGGCCCCACGGATCGAGGGCCCGGGCGGCCAGGGTGGTGGTGGCCAGCACGTCGCAGTAGGAGTCGGTGAGCACCCAGTACTGCTCGGTCTCCAGCTCGAAGTCCCCGATCCCGGCGGTGACCGGGTGGTCGGCGGCCGCGGGCGTCATCTCGATCCGGTGCGGCAGGAAGTAGTCCGTGCCGTCGCCGCACCGGTCACCGGGCGCCTTGCCGGGGTGGCAGGCGAACTGGCCGCCCACCAGGTGCAGGTACTCGGAGCTGTTGCGGTAGGAGTCGGCGATGCCGCCGTGCCAGCCGGCGAACCCGGTGCCCTCCCCGATCGCCGACCTGAGTCCGGCGACCTCCTCGGGGGCGATCTCGCTCATGGTGACGCACTGCAGGACCAGGTCGACGCCGCTCATGTAGGCGGTGTCGGCGTAGACCTTCGGGGTGCTCTCGATGCGGACCTCGAAGCCGTTGTCCCTCAGGAAGGGCAGGAACAGCTCGGTCGCCTCGACCGGTCGGTGTCCCTCCCAGCCTCCTCGGACCACGAGTGCGTGCCTGGGTGTGGTGCGGCTCATCGCTTCGTCAGCCTCATTCGTCCGTGCGGGTGCGGGGCAGCCGCGGGGGGGCGGTCCGGGGCATGGCGACGGCCCCGGACCGGTGTCGGTGTCGGTGTCGGTGTCGAGAAGGGGAGAACGGTGGGGGCGGCCGGACTACCGGTCGCAGCCACCGTCCTTGTCCCGTCGCGAGTGGGGCCGGGTGAGGTCCTCGATGCCCTTGTGCCGGTGGGGGTCGCGGCCGGCGACCAGGACGATGTCCCGGACTCTTCTGCGCCGCTCGCGTTCCGCTCGGACCCGCGGCCCTCCGGCGGTCCGCCTCCCGGGTCCCGGCCCTGGCTACCGCGCGGGCCGACGACGCGGCGAGCGGGTCGACGCCCCTTCTGAGACAGGCCCGGCCCCCAGCCGGTGATCCACGCCTCCCCGCTGCTCCCCTGGTTCACCGGCTCCCGCACGGCGGACGGGGGCTCACCTGCCGGGCAGCTGATCGGCGACACCCGTCAGTGCCTGCGAGACCTCCCACACCCGCCGGGCCTCGTCGGGGTCGGACAGCCGGCTGAAGAGCTTCTGCTCGGCGGGCGGGCCGCTGATGCCGCCGGGCCCGCTCGGCCCGTAGAGGGCAGCGCCGCGAGCGGCGGGCGAGGTCGCCGCGTACAGGGCGGGGAACTTCGCGCTCTCCACGGTGCCGGCCAGAATGCCCCGGGCGGACAGGAAGCGGATCATCCGTACGCCCAAGGTGTCCTTGGCGCGGCCGATCTCCGGCCGGGCGGCGAGGAGGCTCGTCGGGGCCACGCCCGGGTGGGAGAGGTTGCTGGTGATGCCCCAGCCCCCGGCCTTGCTGCGCCGGTCGAGTTCCAGGCCGAAGAGCCCGAGGGCGATCTTCGACTGGCTGTAGGCCTTCATGCCGTCGTACGAGCGCTCCCAGTTCAGGTCGTCCCAGTTGATCGAGTTGCGGTTGGCGGAGATGCTGAGCTGCGAGGTCACCCGGGCCTGCCCGGCCCGCAGGAGGGGCAGCAGCCGGAGGACCAGGGCGACGTGCCCGAGGTGGTTGGTGCCGAACTGCAGCTCGAAGCCGTCGGCGGTCGTCTGCCGGTCGGGCGGGGTCATGACGCCCGCGTTGTTGACCAGGAAGTGGATCGGCCGGCCCTCGTCGACGAGCGAGTCGCCGAGTGCGGCGACGGAGTCGAGCGAGGACAGGTCGAGCGTGCGCAGCGACACCTGCGCACCGGGTGCCTGCCGCCGGATCTCGGCGACCGCGGCCTCTCCCTTGCGCGGGTTCCGTACCGGCAGCACCACCTCGGCTCCCGCCGCGGCGAGCCAGGCCGCGATCCCGAGGCCGATGCCGTCGCTGGCTCCGGTGACGACGGCGCGCTTGCCGGAGAGGTCGGGAACGGGCATGTCGACGGGCTTGCGTGCCATGGGAATCACTCCTGTGGGATCGGGTTGCCTCCACGGTGACGCCCGCGCCCGGGCGTATCCAGGGCCTCCCGATCCACCTTTACGCAAGGCGAGGCCAGGGCCCGGCACGGCGGGCCGCCGTGGGGGGGGGCGGGCCGGGAGCCGTCAGGGCGTAGGGGGGATCGACGATCCGTGGCTGCGGGCGGCTCCGGGCGCTAGAAAGGGAGCAGGGCCCCGACGCCGAGAGGGCCCGAGCGGCTCACGAACCGAGCGGTGCCGCGAGAGGAGGCGGAGGAGACATGGAGATCGACCGGCCCGGCCTCGCCGCGTTCCTGCGGCGCCGCCGGGAACAGCTGCAACCGGAGGACGTCGGCCTTCCGCGCGGGCAGCGGCGCAGGACCAGCGGGCTGCGCCGCGAGGAGGTCGCCGTGCTGTGCCACATGTCGACCGACTACTACGCACGGCTGGAACGGGAACGCGGCCCGCGCCCGTCCGAGCAGATGGTCGCCTCGATGGCGCAGGGCCTCCACCTCTCCCTGGACGAGCGCGACCACCTCTTCCGCCTCTCGGGCCACACGCCACCCGTCCGGGGCACCACCGGCGAACACATCAGTCCCGGCCTCCTCCGCATCCTGGACCGGCTGGACGACACCCCCGCCGAGATCGTCACCGAGCTCGGTGAGACGCTGCGGCAGACCCCGCTCGGCGTCGCTCTGACCGGCGACACGACCCGGCACACCGGCCTCGCCCGCAGCACCGGCTACCGGTGGTTCACCGACCCCGACACCCGGAAGCGGTACGCGACCGAGGACCACGCCTTCCTCTCCCGACTGTTCGTCTCCGGCCTGCGGGAGCTGGCCACCCTCCGGGGCCCCGGCTCCCGGGCCGCGCACTGCGTCGAACTGCTCCTCGACAAGAGTGAGGAGTTCCGCCGGCTCTGGGACCGGCAGGAGATCGGTCTCCGTCCCCATGAAGCCAAGCGTTTCGTCCACCCCGAGGTCGGCGTACTGGAACTCGACTGCCAGCGGCTGCTGGACCCGGACCAGTCCCACAGCCTGCTCGTCTACACGGCCGCGCCCGGCAGCGAGAGCTACGAGCGGCTGCGGCTGCTGTCGGTCATCGGGACGCAGCCGCTGCACTGACACCGACCGGACCCGTTCCGCACCCGGCGCACCGGAGTACGGCGCCCCGCCCCTGACGTCCTGTTGGGCGTGCTCCGGTCGCCGGGGTGCGACACACGCGTCGGCTCAGCGGTCGACGAGTTCGCGCAGGAGCTCCCGGCCCGCCGGCCAGTCGGCGAGGCCGCTGTCGGAGTTGATGTGGCCGTGACCCGCGAGGAGCCGGACGGGCGCCTGCCACGCCCGCGCGAAGGACGCGGACGCCTCGGGGGTGCAGTAGGGGTCGTCGTCGCTTGCCACCACCTGGGCCGGGCACGGCAGGGGGCGGGCCGCCACATCCAGGAACGTCGGCGCGGGCGCGGACGGGAACACCGGTCCCCGGGGATCGGGGGGCGCGACCAGGAACGCAGACACCGCCGCCGGCCGCACCTGCTCCAGCCAGGCCGCGGCCGCCCAGCAGCCCAGGCTGTGCGCCACCAGCGCCACCCGGTCGTCTCGCCGCGAAGCGATCTCGTAGGCGGCCTGGACAGCGGCCACCCAGTCCCCCACATCCGGCCTGCCCCACGAGGCGGGCGCGATCCGGACCGCCGAGGGCCCCCACCGCTCCTCCCACAGGCTCTGCCAATGCCGGTCGTCCGAACCGTCGATGCCAGGGATGACGACGTACGCGACCATCGCCGACCGTCCTTTCGCTCGTGGCCCCCGCCGACGGCGGCCGCTCGGAGGTGATTCTCGACGGTCCGTCACGCGGCGCACGGCCCGGGGGGAGGAGGAGGTCGCGTCATTCGGCGGTGACGATGACGGGATCACCCGCCGCCGATCGTCCCGGCCGCCCGGTGGCGCAGCCGACCGGTTGGCAGACGAGAGGTGATGGCACGGCGGGGTGCGCGCGCACGCCGTGCCGGACGGATTGGTGGTGCGCCGCCCCATACCGTTGCCCGGTGGGACCGCCCCTACGGTGCTGGCGACCGGGGCGCTCCGGCGTCCCCTCCGGCCGAGCGGCCCGGTCCCGCCGGGCACCGCGGAGCCGCCGTGCAGTCACCGCCGCAAGGAAACGTCCCCCTGCCGACCCGCGTTCTCCCCGCGCGGCCTGCCGGGCCGTCCGGACGCCGACAGGAGTGGCGTCACATCCGCTCCTACGGCATCACCACGCTGGGCGGAACGCTCTTCAACGCCTGGCCTGACGATCGGCGACCATCGGTGAACGACGGTCCTAGAGGGCGAGGGAGTCCGGCTTCGGTGCAGTCCGGTCGTGCTCGATCTCCGCGCGTTCCTGGGCGATCTCCCGGGTGAGGAAGAAGTTGAGGACGGTCCGGATGGCGGCGACGGCTGCCAACTGGCCGATCTCGGTGAAGGTGGGGGCGATCGCGGTGCGCAGGACGTCCGCTGCGAGTTGGAACTCCAGCCCCAGGACGAGGAAGCGGCCGAGGCTGAGCCGGATCCTGTTGAACTGCTTGATGAAGGAACCCCTGCGGAGCGCGCTCGACGCGAAGCGGGCGAAGGCCCAGACGGCTCCCGTGAAGATGACGAGGGCACCGGCGGCTTCGACCACGTGGGCGAGCCATCCGATGGCGTCCCGCACCGTGGCCTCTGACAGCACTTCTCCTGACCATGACATCCGAGCCTCCTACCCCCGCTCGGTCGTTCCAGCGGCGTTCGGGCGGGTCCCGGGCTCCGCTGGAGGGGGCGGGCCCGGAAAGGGTGCACGATGGCGGTCCGTCGCTCGCCGTGCCCCCGGGCCGTCGATGGGGGAAGCTGGTCGGACCACCCCACCGTGGCGGAGGTGCCGATGGAGCCCGTGGCGGCGTTGGACCGTATCGCGTTCCTGCTGGAGCGTTCCGGCGCGCCGACCTATCGCGTGCGTGCCTTCCGGAACGCCGCCGCGGTGATCGGCGGGCTGAGCGACGACGAGCTGATGCGGCGGGACGCCGACGGCTCTCTGGAGTCCCTGAAGGGCATCGGGCCGAAGTCGGCGGGGGTGGTGCGGGAGGCGCTGGCCGGTGGGACGCCGGCGTACCTCGCCCGGCTCGAAGTTCTGGCGGAGGAACCGCTCGTCGAGGGTGAGCGGGGTGCGGAGCTGCGGGCGCTGCTGCGCGGCGACTGCCACCTGCACTCGGACTGGTCCGACGGCGGCAGCCCGATCGAGGAGATGGGACGTGCCGCCCGGGACCTCGGGCACGAGTGGGCCGTCCTCACCGATCACTCACCCCGGCTGACCGTCGCGCGCGGCCTCTCCGCGGACCGGCTGCGCGAACAGCTGGCGGTGGTCGCCGACCTCAACGCGCGCTGGGCGCCGTTCCGCCTGCTCACCGGCATCGAGTGCGACATCCTCGACGACGGCTCGCTCGACCAGGAACCGGAACTGCTCGACGCACTCGACCTCGTGGTCGTGTCGGTCCACTCCAAGCTCCGCATGGACGAGGCCGCGATGACACGGCGCATGGTCACCGCCGTCTCCGACCCGCGCGCCGACGTGCTCGGGCACTGCACCGGGCGGCTGGTCACCGGGCGCGGCAGGCCCGAGTCACGCTTCGACGCCGGCGCGGTCTTCGAGGCGTGCGCGGCGGCGGGCACCGCGGTGGAGATCAACAGTCGGCCGGAGCGGCTCGATCCGCCGCGCCGGCTGCTGCGGGAGGCCGTCGCCGCCGGCACCCTGTTCGCCGTGGACACCGACGCGCACGCCCCGGGGCAGCTGGACTGGCAGGTCATCGGATGCGCGCGGGCGGAGGAGTGCGGGGTGCCCGCGGAGCGGGTGGTGAACACGTGGCCGGCTGACCGCGTGCTGGAGTGGACGCGGGGGAACCGGGGTCGGCCCTCGCCCTGATCCGCGGATCGGGGCGGGTCGGGCGGGAGCGGGGGTCTCGGCCTACGCGTCGTCCCGGACGCCTCCGTGGTCGAGGCGGATGCCCGGTGTCAGCGGCGGAGCCCCTTCCCGCGAGGCCCGCGAGGTTCGCCGGGTTGACTCCGGCGCGGCGGCCGTCCCGCGGTCGGCGGGTCCTCGCGGGGGCCGCCGTCGCCAGGCCCTTCGCGGACGGGACGGCTCAGAGGCCAGGAGACAGGGGGTCCCCCGCCGCGACATCGGCTGACGACCACTCACCGAGCTCTACACAAGCGCGCAATTGGTCCGTTCGGATGTTGTACCCCCGTGTCGGGGAACCATCCGGGCCGCCCAGGACTTCCCTTCCTCGATGCCGGTGGTAGACCCGTCGTGGCATCACCGATCCAGCCGAGGAAGAGCCGAGGATGACCGTGCCTCTGTCGTCACGCCGACGTCTGACCGTCTGCGCCACCCTGATCGCCGCGCTCGCCGGTGGTCTCGCCCCCCTCACCATCGCTTCGGCGGCGCCAGTCGATACCCGGACGACGGCCCCCGACATGGCCGGCGTCGCCGCCGCACTCAAGGCCGCGATGGCCGAAGGGGCGCCGGGGGCGATGGCCCGCTACTCCGGCCCGGGCGGGGTCGAGGCGAGAACCGTGGGCATCCGCGACCGGAAGTCCGGCGCGGCCATGGACACGCGCGCACGCTTCCGGATCGGCAGCGTCACCAAGACGTTCTCCAGCGTCGTGCTGCTCCAACTGGTCGAGGAGCGACGGCTGAAGCTGGACGCGCCCGTCAACACCTACCTCCCGCGGCTGCTGCCCGACAACCGGATCACGGTCCGTCACCTCCTCACTCACCGCAGCGGCCTGGCCGACTACACCAACGCCATGTTCGAGCAGACCGTGCCGGGCTTCGAAGCCGTACGCAACCGGGTCTTCAGCTATCAGGAGCTGGTCGACCTCTCCCTCGCCGAGCCGCGGACCACCGAGCCCGGCGTCTCCTACCAGTACTCCAACGCCAACTTCGTCGTCGTCGGCATGCTGATCGAGAAGCTGACGGGACGCCCGGTCGCCGAGGCCTACCAGCGGCGCATCATCAAGCCGCTGGGGCTGCACAACACCGCGTACGTCCACCCCAACACCCGCATCAAGGGCACCCACGTGCGCGGCTACCTGCATCCCGACGAGGCCGGTGCGCGGCTCGTGGACTCCACCGAGCAGACGCTGTCCTGGGCGCAGTCGGCGGGGGCCGTCATCTCCAGCCCTGCCGAACTCAACACCTTCACCAGCGCCCTGATGCGCGGCCGGCTGCTGTCGCCGGCGATGCTGGACGCGATGACCACGGTCACCCCGACGGACCCGGCCAGGACCCGGTTCTACGGCCTCGGCCTGCGACGGTACGACCTGTCCTGCGGCACCCGGGTGTACGGCCACACCGGCACCGTCCAGGGCTACTACACCTACGCCTTCTCCACCCGCGACGGCCGTCGCAGCCTCGCCGCCATGGCCAACACCTCCAACCGCGGCGCCGCGAACACCGCCCTCGGCGGCACCCTGGAGGCCGCGTTCTGCGGCAAGAAGCGCGCGCCCGCCTCGACCGCGCGCTCCGCGGCGCCCTCCGGCACCCCTGACCGCGCCCCGCTCCCCGCCGAGCGCGACCTGCCGGAGCGCCACTGACGACCGGCTGACGCCCGCCCGTGCGCGATCGCCCACGTCCGCCACCGTTGCCCGCTGTTCGAACCCGCCGTCGTCAGAGGACACGGCAGGTGCAGTGAGCTGGAGGTTCTCCGCCTCAGCCAAGGCCGGAGGGGCGGCAGTAGCGCCGGACCAGCTCCGCGTGCTGCGGGAAGAGCCGTGCCAGGTCCCCGGCGCGGGCGAGTGTCATGTCGGCGTAGTCGAATCCGGGCGCGACGGCTTCGCTGATCAGGCCGTGGTCCCCGTGGGTGAGGTGGGACGCCTTCCAGACGCCTCCGGGCACGGCGACGGTGAGGAGCTGGCCCTGGTCGGGGTCCTGGCCCAGGACGGCGGTGCGGTGGCTGCCGTCGGGGAGCAGGAGGTGGTAGGTGATCGGGGCGCCGTGGTGGTGGAAGTGGAGGATGTCCGAGCGGTTGAGGTGCCAGTGGCCGATCGGCGAGCGACGGGTCAGCAGGTAGTGGATGGAGGTCAGCGTGTACCGCGGGCCGGCCGGGGTGGAGACGGGGGCGCGGTGGTCGGCCTGGAACGTCCGGCGGAAGTAGCCGCCCTCGGGGTGCTCCTCCAGGCGCAGCCGCTCGATCCACTGCTCTGCCGTGGTCATGGTCTTCCTTCTCCGGCATCAGCCGATCGCGGGATCAGGGCAGCGGCCGCCGAGTGCGCGAGGGCCGTCGCCTGCGCCCGCTCCGTGCCCGACTGGCTGAGCACGACGCGGGTGCTCAGGCCGTCCAGCAGGGCCAGGAGCTGGGCGGACCGTCCGGCCACGTCGTCGACGGCGAAGGCGCCCAGGTCCACTCCCCTGGCGATCACGGCTTCCAGATCACGCTGCCAGCCTCGGTCCAACTCCTCTTGTGCAGAGCGTAGTTCGGCGTTCGTGCCGGCGCGCGCCCACAGCTCGATCCAGAGCATCCACCGCGGATCGCGAGGCCCGGCGGGGAGGTACAGGTCCACGAAGAGTTCGACCCGGCGTGCGGGCCTGACCCGGCGGGTGAGCAGCGCGGCCCGTTCCTCGGTGAGCGCGGCCTCGCTGTAGCGCAGCGCCTCGACGAGGAGCAGGTCCTTGGAGCGGAAGTAGTACAGCAGGTGCCCGCCGCTGGTTCCGAGCCGCTTCGCCAGGGAGGCCATCGTCAGGGAGGCGAGGCCGTGCTCGGCGATGACGGCCGTGGCCTCCTCGAGCGTGCGCGTGCGCAGGTCGTTGCCCGGACGCCGCTGTTCTGCCGCCATCCGTTGCCCTCCTCACCTGTCCGATCCCACCGCCGACGGCCGCCCGGTTCGGGAGCGAGCTTAGCCGGGTCGGTGCGGAGCGACTTCACCGTTGCCCCTTGACGCGGGCGGGGCGCGCGTCCATCTTGAATGGCGTTCAATATTTTTGAACGCCATTCAAACCAGTTCGGTGGCAACGAGGGGCGGCGCCATGGCGGCACGACGTGCGACGACGGACACGACCGATACGCATCCCGGGGATCTCCCCGCGACCGCGGCGGCTCGCGACAGGGTGTTTCACGTCGAGGAGCACGGCATCGACCCCGTACCGGAGTCCGGACGGCACGGCGGGGCACGGGATCTGTTCTGGCTGTGGTTCGGGTCGAACCTGACGTTCACGTACGTCATCAACGGCGCACTCGCCGTCTCGTTCGGCCTGTCCTTCTGGCAGGCGGTGCTGGTGGTCGTGCTGGGCGGGCTGACGTTCTTCGCGATCAGCGCGGCGGGCATGAGCGGGGTGCGGACGGGGACGGCGACCCTGGTGGTCTCCCGCGCCGCCTTCGGCATGCGCGGCAACTGGCCGGCCGGGCTGCTGAACTGGGTCGTCAGCATCGGCTACACGATCGTGAACACGGTGGTCGGCGTGCTCGCCGTGCAGGCCGTGCTCGCGGAGACGGGCTGGCACGGCGCGGCCGCGAAGGCCGTCGGTCTCGCGGTCACGCTGGCCCTGACCTTCGCCGTCGCGCTCTGGGGGCACGCCACGGTGCACTGGGCCGAGCGCTGGATGGCGTCCATCCTCACCGTCGGGTTCGCGGCCGTGCTGCTGTTCCTGCTGCCGGGCACGGACACGGGCGCGGCCACCGTACCGCCGGACGCCGCCGCCTGGTCGCTCGCGTTCGTCGTCGTGCTCGCCGGACCCATCAGCTACGTGCCCATGCCCGCCGACTACACGCGCTACCTGCCGACGACGACCACCCTGCGCTCGCTCACCTGGAACGGTGCGCTCGGCGGCCTCGTCCCGTCGGTGGCGCTCGGGGTCGCGGGGGCCGCGGCCGCGACCCAGGCCGACCTCACCGACGCGGTGGCCGGGACGCAGGGACTGCTGCCGGGCTGGTTCCAGCCCCTGTTCCTCGCCCTCGTGCTCGGCGGCTCCGTCACGAACTCCATCGTCACCCTCTACTCGTCGAGCCTGAACCTGCAGGTCCTGGGCATCCCCTGGTCGAGGGTGAAGGCCATCTCCATCAGCGCGGCCGTGACGGCGACCGGGTCCGCGGCGGCCCTCTTCCTCGTCGACTTCACCGAGTCCCTCCTCTCCTTCCTGTCGCTGCTGGTCATCGTGTTCGCGCCATGGGCCGGCGTCTTCCTCACCGACATGGTCCTGCGCCGCTGCCGCTACGACGCCGACGCCCTGCACACCGGGCACGCGAGCCGCTACTGGTACCGCGGCGGCTTCAACCCGCCCGGGATCGCCGCCCTGCTGGCCGGAACGGTCTTCGCGGCCCTCACCTGCGACAGCGCCCTGTGGCGCGGGCCCCTGGTCGCACCGCTCGGCGGTACGGACCTCAGCGCGCTCGGCGCCGTCGTCGCGGCGACCGTCTACGCGGTCATCGGCCGCCGGAGCGCACGCCCGTACTCCCCCGGCGTGCGCTGACCCCCGGCCGCCGCGCGCCGCCGGCACGCCCCGCACGTCCCGCACACGAAGGAACACCATGCCCTCGGCAGCTCCGACCCCCCACACACCCGCTCCGGCGGACCTCGTCCTGCGCGGTGCGCGCATCCACACCGTCGATCCGGCACACCCCGCCGCCGAGGCTCTCGCCGTCCGCGACGGACGGATCGTCTGGCTCGGTGCCGACGCGGAAGCCGACCGGTGGACCGGCCCCGGCACCCGGGTCCTGGAGGCGGGCGGGCGACTCGCCCTGCCCGGCTTCATCGACGCCCACAACCACGTCCGACTCGGCTCGGACGACGCCTGTGTCCAGCTCGCGGGCGCGGGAAGCCTGCGGGAGATCCACGCACGGATCGCGGCCTGGCTCGAACGCCACCCGGACGCCGCCTGGGTCGAGGCGGAGGCGTTCGACTACTCCGCCCTGCCCGACGGCCGGATGCCGACCGCTGCCGACCTCGACCCCGTCACCGGCGACGTTCCAGCGATCGTGCTCAGCTACGACGTGCACACCGCCTGGCTCAACTCCAAGGCGCTGGAACGGCTCGACGTGCGCCCCGACCGCACGGACCTCCCCTTCGGCAGGGCGCAGACCGACCCGGTGACGGGCGCCCCCACCGGCTTCGTCCGGGACTTCGCGGTGCGCGGCCTCTCACGGGACGGACACCGCGCCCTGCGCGAGCTCGGCGTGCCCTGGGCCTCGCCCGAGCGGCAGTACGGGCGCTTGGTGAAGTCACTCGACGACGCCGTCCGCTTCGGCATCACCACCGTCGTGGAGCCGCAGAACTCCCTGGACGACCTGGCCCTGTACGAACGGGCGAAGGCGGAAGGGCGGCTGCACTCGCGGCTGGTGGCCGCCCTGTTCCACCCCCGGGGAACCTCGGACGCCGAGCTTGACGACTTCGCCGCCGCGGCCCGCGCGCACGACGGCGACCGGATACGGGTCGGCCCGCTCAAGCTCTACATCGACGACGTGGTGGAGCCTCGCACGGCAGCCCTCCTGGAGCCCTACGCGACGGGATGCGGGGGGCACCGGGGCGAGACGTTCTACCCGCCCGAGGAGTTCGCCGAGCTGCTGACCGCGCTGGACGCCCGCGGCTTCCAGTGCTTCGTGCACGCCACCGGCGACCGCGGCATCCGGACCGTCCTGGACGCCGTCGAACAGGCCCGCTCGGTCAACGGCCCGCGCGACGCCCGCCACCAGGTCGTCCACGTCGAGTGCCTCGACCCGGCCGACGCGCCGCGCTTCGCCGAGCTCGGCGTCGTCGCCTGCATGCAGCCCCGCCACTGCGCACCGGAGATCGCCGGGCCGGGCCGGGACTGGGCGGAGAACGTCGGGGAGGGCCGCTGGCACAAGGCGTGGCCGATGCGCTCGCTCGCGACGGCCGGTGCGACGCTGGCCTTCTCCAGCGACTGGAACGTCGCCGAGATGGACCCCATGATCGGCATCTACACCGCCGTCACCCGCCGCCCCCTCGCCGGCGGCGAGGCCTGGATGCCCGAGGAGACGGTGGACGTCGCCACCGCCGTCCGCGCCTACACGATGGGGTCCGCGTACGCCAACTTCCTCGAGGACGAGCGGGGTTCCCTGTCGGTCGGCAAGGCCGCGGACTTCGTCGTCCTCTCCCGGGACATCCTGCGGATCGCCCCCGAGGACATCCCGGGGACGGTCGCCGACATCGTCGTGGTGGCCGGGGAGACGGTGCACCGGTCCGGGTCCTGACGTGTCAGGTGGAGAGACCGGTACGCGACGCGAAGCCGTACCAGGGGTCACTTGCGCACCGCATTGTTGAACGTGTTCAAATGGGGTGTGCGGTGGTCATCCCACTGCCCGTTCCGGGGGGAGAAGTGCGTGGACACACAGGTCGACACGAAGACGGCACGAGGGACGGCGGCAAGGAGCGGCTTCGTCGCTCTGCTCGTCGCACTGATGACCCTTCTCGTGTCGGGATGCACAGGGATGGGCCCGGTCCATGTCGATCCGGGCAAGCTGCCCGGGGTGTACCGGAACGACGACGCGGGTGCGGAGATCCGCCTGGACGTGGGCGGCCGGTTCACCGCCGCCGGCCTCTCCCGTGCCGACGTGGAGACGGACGGGGACACCGCCCCCCTCGGCGACGTCAGCGGCACCTGGGACGCCACCCCCTCGAACTTCGTGTACCTGGAGTCCGACGACATGGGCGACGTCCTGCTCTGGACGGTCAGTTCGGAGGAGGTGTACCTGCAACCGGACGTGGACGGACCGATCACCATGACCCTGGTCAAGGTCTGACCGACGCGGGGACATCCTGATCCAGTACGGCGGCGGCAGCCGGGCCGCCGGAACCACACGGGGAACGGGCGCGCCCAGGTGTCGGCCTGGGGCGGATTCCACGGAGGTCGTCCGCGGCGATCCGGACCGGCCGGCCCAGGGGGTGCTCGTCGCCTTCCACCGGGACGGCACGACGGTGGGGGCGGCCTACCTGGACAAGGGCGCTCGTCTCAACGGCGTCTACGTCGAGCTCCTGCGGACCTTGAAGACGCGTGGGAGCGCATCCGACCCGCCCGGTGCGGCTTCGCGCGCCGAGGCGCGTTGACGCCGCGCGCAGGACACCGCCACGGCTCCCGGATCCCCGCGATCGCACGCACGGGCCTCCCCGTGATCACGAGGCTGCCCGGGCACGCGCTTCGAAGACGCGGTACACCGTCTCGTAGCCTTCGTCCCAGTCCTCCCAGCGCGACCTGGATCCTGAGGACAGGGATCGATGCACCTCGACGTGGTGACCGGGGATGATCTGCGGCGTGACGAAAGAAGCGGACGCGGGCACCCGCGTCGACGAAGCCCGTGCGTGGGACGCCCGGTTGGGCTGGGCGTTCGGGCTGATAGCCGATGATCCCGCCGAACGGGCTGCGGCGCTGGTGCGCCTTGCCGACGCCCGGAGGAACGTGCTGGATGCTCTGAACCGGTTCAACGAGTCGTGGCGCTCGACGTCGTTGCTCGGCGGCCACGAGCAGCGGCAGGACGCCGCCTTCCGGCAGGCCCACGAAAGGTACGTCGAGGCCGCAACGCACCTGCTGCCGGACGCGCTGTGGAACCGCCCGTACGGGGACATAAGGGCATGGGCCGGTCTGCCCTACGCCCTCCTCTTCCTGGAGTGGGAGGCAAGGTATCCCCAGGCATGGACCCGGCACGCCAAGAAGTGGGGCACGAAGGAGAGCCTCCTACGGAACGTGGCGGTCGCCGACCACGACGAGGCGGTGAGGGCGAAGCTCACCGACCTGGTCGAGATCGTCGTGCAGCGGCCCTACCGCTGCAAGGACCGCGAGTACCTGCGCGTGGCCCGAGCCGTTGACAGCGAGGATCTGCGCGGCAGGCTGGAGACCGCCGCCCGGTCCGACAACCCGTGGGCACGGCGACATGCCGGCTACGTCCTCCGGCTGCTCGATCGCCCCGACGTGCCCAACACCGTCCACGTCTGGCAGAACTGGATCGCGGCCGAAGCGGGCCGCGAGACCGGTGAGCTCGCACGCTGAGGTGACGCGTTTCCCGGCCCGGAGCGCCCCGATCGGCCTCTCGGGTCATTTCGGCGGTGTCCAGGTCCTGCCCGAGTGGCCAACTCTCCGATGGCACGTTCGAAGGATGTGACCTGACCGCCCGTCCTGGATGTCAGTGCCGCCTGCTTGCATGAGCCCATGGACACCGTGCACACGACCGCCGCCCTCCTCCCGGACCCCGCCGCACTCCGCGCGCACCTGCGCGCGCTGGCCGTGCTGGACCAGGCGATCTGCCGCGACCCGCGATTCTCCCGATACTCCTTTTCCACCACCTGGGGTCCTGGGACGGAGGCGGCCCTGATGGACAACGGCTCGGGCGACGACTACTCCGTCCTCTTCACCCCGGCCGGTGCGCTCGTCCGCGGCTTCGACCACGAGTCGGAGATGAGCCCGTACGGCACGGACGACGAACAGGTCTGGCCCGGTGTCCTCGACGAGGTGCCCGCCGCGCTGCGCCCGCTCCTGGACGACCCGGCCTTCGTCGACGAGGGCCTCGGCGCCCCGCGGGTCACCGCCTGCCTGTGGTGGGAGACCGGCGGCAGCGCCTGGCGCACCGGCTCGGGCATCGAGTTCCCCTCGGGCAGCCCGGACCCGGACGGCTCCGGGCACCTCTTCCACCTCCTCACCGACCGCTCCCCCGAGGCCGTCCAGGCGCACTTCGAGGAGGACTACGGGCGGCCCGTCCCCCTCGACACCGTCCGCCATGTCCTCGCGGGTCATCCCCTGACCCCCGAAGCCGCCCGCGGCCTGAACCCGGCCGCCCTCTCCGACGAGGCCCTGCTCCGCCGGATCGCCACCGACCCCGAGGTCAAGGCGTACCTCGCCTGCGACGGCGAGTTCGACCTCACGCGGACCGACCCCATCGAGTCGATCGCCCTGCCGGCCGGTCTCCCGGTGGAGCCCGTGGCCGGCTGCAACGCGGGAGGCACCCACTACCTCTGCGGCCCGGCCGGCTCCGACCGCGCCCGCCCCGTCCTCTACACCGACTCCGAGGGCCACGCCTCCCTCATCGCGGAGTCCCTCGCCGAAGCCCTGACCCTGGCCATCGTCCTCCCCAGCTGGCACGACGCCCTGGCCGGCTTCCGTCCCCCCCTTGCTCAACGCCGACTATCTGGAGGACAACCCGGACCACCCCGAGGTCCGGGACCGCCTCCTCGCAGCCCTCCGCCTCCCCCCGGCCACCGAACCCCAGGTCCTGACCCGCCTCCTCACCACAGCCGCCCGCACCGTCCCGGACGGCTTCCTCCCCTCGGTCGAAGGTGAGGAGGACGCGGCCTTCGAACCGATGCTCCGTCTGCCGGCCGAGTAGCACAGCCCCGCCGGGTGTCGCCTTCCGGACCCGACGCACACCCCCACGGCAAAGCCGTGACCGCACTGCCCGACCGGCTGCACCCGCTCCGCGCCGGGGGTTGTTCGCGGAGACCCGCGTCACCGCCCGCGTCGGGCGTCACGTACCGCCGGGTCGTCCTCTCCATGGGCGGAGAGGGGACGACTGCCCGGCAGGTGGTCGAGGACGGCCAGTGGCGGCCTCACCATGCGGAGGGTCCACTCGACGCGCTGACGGTCTGCGGTCTCCGGAGCCGAGTCGAGGTGCAAGGAGACGGCGCGCAGGAGCCGCAGGGCGTCAGCGAGAAGACGGGGGCTCGGCCGGTGGGCGAGCACGGGGGCGACCTGGGGCGCCAGGTGGGGCCACTGCTGCTCCAGCACAGGAGGGCGGCCAACCGGACCCCTGCCGTGATGGCGTCCCGATGGGTGGGCAGGTGCGTGGTGAGCAGTTCGGCGAGCGGCCGGGCCAGGGTCTGCTCGGCGGCAGGCGCCGCGACGCCCGTCTGGATCGCGAACGCGCGGGTGAACGAGACGACCGCGTTGTCGGGCCGGCCGGAGTACGCCAGCGTCACACCGTGACCGAGCAGGCCCCAGGAGTAGTCGGCGCGGTCGGCGATCGCCCGTTCGAAGCACCGCTCGGCCTGCTGGAGGTCTCCGGCCTCCCAGTGCACACCCCTGCGGGCGAAGACTTCGGGAGCGGGAACCGCCACCTCCCGGACCGCGCGGTCGAGGCAGGCCGCCGCCTCACCGTTGCGTCCCAGCGCGTGGAGGGCCCACGCGCGGAGCGAGAACGCCCACGAATACGTGCGGAGTTCCGCAGGCGCCGGGTCCGTGAGGACGCGGTCGAGCTCGTGGAGGCACTCCTCCCTGCGGCCCATGGCCGACAGCACGCCCGCCGCCTCGTCGTGGCGGAGTAGCCGGGACAGTCACCGGGAGCGGTGGGCGTGGAACATCGCCTCCGGCGGGTCGGCGCGAACGGCTTGGTCACGCCCGAGATGCGCGGCTCGGCGCTCGGTACGTCCTGCGGGTATGCCCCTTCAACGCGCGCCGGGCGCGTCGCGGCTCCGTGTCGCTGCTCGTGGGGACGCGGCGACGTAGGTCACCCGGAGGGTGTCCGCGGCGGGCTCGCGGTCGACGATCACCTCGACGCCGTAGACGGCCTCGATGAGATCCGTGGTCAGCACGGCCTCCGGGGCGCCCGCCGCGGCGACCTGCCCGTGGTCCAGGACGACGACGTGGTCGCAGTACCGGGCGGCCAGGTTGAGGTCGTGCAGGGCGACGACACAGGTGACGTCCAATGAGGCCAGCAGGTCGAGGAGTTCGAGCTGGTGGCGGATGTCGAGGTGGTTGGTGGGTTCGTCGAGCAGGATTTCCTTCGGCTCCTGGGCCAGGGCGCGGGCGAGTTGGGTGCGCTGCCTCTCCCCTCCGGAGAGGGTGTGCCAGCTCTGGTGCTGCTTGGCGGTGATGTCGGTCCGCTGCAGCGCCGCGTCGACGATCCGGCGGTCGGACGCGGTCAGCGCGTCGAAGCGGCCGCGGAACGGGGTGCGGCCGAGCTCGACGACCTGGCGGACGGTGACGTGGTGGTGGGCGGTGACGTCCTGTTCGACGACGGCGAGCCGCCGGGCCCGCACCCGGCGGCCGAGGTCGTGCAGGGGGGTGTCGTCGAGGCGGACCGTTCCGGTGTCGGGCCGGCGCAGGCCCGCGAGCAGGCGGAGCAGCGTCGACTTCCCCGAGCCGTTGGGGCCCAGGAGGCCGACGACCCCGCCGTCCTCGGCGGCCAGGTCGATGCCGTCGAGGAGCAGGTGGCCCTTGACCGACCAGGACAGTCCGGTGGTGGTGATACGGCCCATCTAGGACTCCAGACGCTTCAGGACGAGCGCGAAGGCGGGCGCGCCCAGCAGCGCGGTGATGACTCCGGCGGGGAGTTCGTGGGGGGAGAACGCCGACCGTGCGAAGACGTCCACCCAGATCAGGAAGACCGCTCCCACGAGCGCGGACAGCGGGAGCAGGGAGCGGTGCGCGGGACCGGCCAGGATGCGCACGGCGTGCGGGACGAGCAGCCCGATGAAGCCGATCGCACCCGAGGCGGCCACAGCGGCCGCCGTCATGACGGAGGTCAGCACCATCAGCCGGACGCGGGCCGCGGTGACGTTGATCCCCAGGGCTTCGGCGGAGTCCCAGCCGAAGGTGAAGGCGTCGAGGGCCGGCGCGAGGAACAGCACGGCGACCACTCCGAGCAGGATGACCACGACGGTGAACGCGACCCCCTCCCACCGGGCGCCCGCGAGGGTGCCGAGCAGCCAGTAGGTGAAGCCGCGGGTGGAGTTGGCGTCGCCGCTGACCATGAGGACGACCGAGGTGAGCGCGGCGAAGAACTGGGACACCAGGACGCCGGTCAGCACCACGCGGGACGGACTGGACACCCGGCCTCCGCCGAGCAGGAGCAGCAGGAGGGCGAAGGAGACCAGGCCCCCGGCGAACGCTCCGGTCGACAGCGAGATGCTTCCGCCGATGCCCAGCAGGAGTACGGCCACGGCGCCCGTGGAGGCGCCGGAGGAGACTCCGAGGAGGTAGGGGTCGGCCAGGGGGTTCCTGGTCACCGCCTGCAGGACCGCGCCGGAGACCGCGAGCGCGGCGCCGACCCCGGCGGCCAGCAGGACGCGGGGGAAGCGGGACTCCCAGATCAGGGCGTCGAGGAGGCCCGGCAGCGGTGGTGAGGGGGCGAGGGATTCCAGGCCCGTGTGCCGGAGGATGGTCGAGACGACGTCCAGCGGCTGGATGTCGGCGCTGCCGAACAGGGTCGCGGTGACGACCGACGCCAGGAGCGCGCAGACGGCCGATGCGAGGAGCGCCGCCGTGGAGGCGCGCCGCCGGCGCACCGGAACCTTCCCACCGTCGGTGGTCGGGTTGCCTGTGCGCGCGGCGTCCTTGTGTGAAATCGTCGACATGGGTGGGGGGTTCAGCCGAGCTTCTTCAGTCCGTCGACCAGCGCGGGCACCGCGGACGCGCTGCCGTAGCCGGGGTCCATGTGGGAGCCGGGGAGGGTGACGAACCGGTTGTTCTTCACCGCGTCGAGGTTGCGGGTGAGGGGGTCCTTCTTCAGCAGCGCGATCTTCTCCTTCGCGGTGTCGTTGGGCTCGCCGCGGGTGAGGTCGGCGAGGATGATGACGTCGGGGTTGCGCGCGGCGGTCTCGTCCCAACTGACTTCGGCCCATTTGGACTTGGCGTCGTCGTAGATGTTCTCGATACCCACCAGCTCCGAGATGTGCTGCGGAAGCCCGCCGGGACCGGCGGCCCAGGGAGTGCCCTCGAAGGTGGAGTAGAACCACATCGCCTTCAGCGGCTCGTCCGGCTTACCGGCCTCGGCGACGGCCTTGTCGACGACGGCCTTCTGCTCGTCCGCCAGCTTGTCCCCGGCCTCGGGGACGCCCATGATCCTGCCGAGGCGCCGGTACTCCTCGAACAGCAGGTCGAAGTCGGCGTCCGCCACGGCCTCGTGGTAGGTGCAGTCGAACTCGGTCAGGTAGGTCGGCACCCCGAGCTTGTGCAGTTCCTTGCGGTCACCGGCCTCCTCCTTGGTGAGGAAGCTCGCGAACGAGCTGTAGACGAGGTCCGGTTGGGCTTCGAGCAGCTTCTCGTGCTTGACCGTGTCCCCCTTCGCCGACAGCTGCGGGATCTTCGCGTACGTCCCGGCGATGTCGGCCGGCACCTCCTCGATCCGGTAGCCCGTGCCGGCGATCCGGTCGCCGACGCCCAGCCGGATGAGGATCTCCGCGGCGGTCTGGTTCAGGGTGACGACCTTCTGCGGCGCGGACTCGTACGCGACCTCGGTGCCGCAGTTGTCGAGCGTGAACGGGTAGGCCGTCGAGTCCTTGTTCTCGGCCCCGGCCTTGTCGTCGGTCCTGGCGGCGTCCGAGGACGAGTCGTCCGTGCCGCAGCCCGCGACCGTGAGTGCCACGAGGGCGGTGAGCGTTGCGGTGATCTTCTTCATTTTCCTTGCTCGCAATGTGTAGGTCCGCACGTCGGAGGTGCGGCGCGGTAATGCGCGGGGTATCGGCCGGGCCGGTCCGGCGCGGGTGCGGTCGGTCGCGGGGAGGGGCGGGTGCCGCTACCGCAGCATCGCGCCGAGCCGGTGGGCGACCTGCTCGTCGAAGAGGCCGTTGGCGGCCATCCAGTCGTCGTTGAACACGGTGTCGAGGTACTTGTCGCCGCCGTCGCAGACCAGCACGACGACGGTGGTCCCGCGCCCCGCCTCCGCCGCCCGCTCCAGGGCCCGGTAGACCACTCCGCCCGCCGAACCGCCGATGAGGACACCGGTGTTGCGGGCCAGGTAGCGGCAGGTCTCGAAGGCCTCGGCGTCGCTGACCTTGAGCCCCTCGTCGAACACCTCGTAGTCGACGACGCAGCCGATCTCCGAGCCCTCGGGCGTGCCGGTGCCGGACTGGTGGTAGGGCCCGCCCTTGCCGCCGAAGACGACGGAGCCCTCCGGCTCGACGCCGACGACCTTCAGCCCGGGGATGCGCTCGCGCAGGACCCGGCCGGTGCCGCAGAGCGAACCGCCGGTGCCGACGGCCCCGTAGAGGTAGTCGATCCCGTCACCGAGGTCGTCGTGGAGCTCGCGGGCGAGCGGGCGGTAGCCGCCCGGGTTGCCCGGGTTGCGGTGCTGGGCCGTCCAGTACGCCCCGTGCTCGGCCGCGAGCCGCTCGGCGGTCGTGTCGCGTTCGGCCGTGGCCAGGCCGCCGTCGCTCCCGGCGACGTTGAGGATGTCGGCGCCGTAGGCGCGCATGCCGCGCAGTTTGTCGACGCTGGAGTGGTTGTCCACCACGGCGGTGAACTTGTACCCGCGTTCGGCGGCGATCAGGGCGAGGCCGAGTCCGGTGTTGCCGGAGGTCGACTCGACCAGCCACCCGCCGGGCTCCAGCAGACCCGCCCGCTCGGCCTCGTCGACCATGTTCCGGGCCATCCGGATCTTGGCGGTGCCGGTGGGGTTGAACTGCTCCAGCTTCAGCAGCACCCTCCCGGAACCCTCCGCGACGCACAGCTCCAGCAGGGGCGTGCGGCCTATCAGGTCGGTCACCCTGCTCCCGATCACGACTCCCCCTCCGCGCAGATCTCGGTCAGGCACCGCACGAACACGTCGTTCTCCCCGGGCGACGACAGGGAGGCCCGGACGTAGCTCTCGTATCCGGGCTCGCGCCACGCCTTGACGATGACACCGGAGCGGTGCAGCTCCCGGGCGACCTCGTCGGAGGGGCGGCCGGTGTCGACGAACAGGAAGTTCGTCGAGGACGGGGCCACGCGCAGTCCCGCGTCCCGCAGCAGGGCGGAGACCCTGGATATCTCCAGTGCCGTCCGCCGGACGGTGTCCGCCAGGTGCGCGTGGTCGCCCAGCGCCGCCACGGCGGCGTCCTGCGCCGGCTGGTTGACGTTGTACGGGGTGCGGACCCGATCCAGGGCCTGGGCCAGCGAGGCGTCCGAGGCGATGCCGTAACCCACCCGCAGGCCCGCCAGACCGTAGGCCTTGGAGAAGGTGCGCAGCACGATCCACGGCCTGTCGTGGCCGCGCAGGACCTCCAGGGCGTCGGGGTAGTCGGGGTCGATCCGGGCGTACTCCCCGTAGGCCTCGTCGAGGACGAGCAGGGCGGAGATGGGGACGGCGGCCAGGACTTGCTCCAGCTCGCCGGCGGCGAGCACGGCCCCGGTGGGGTTGCACGGGTTGGCGAGGAAGACGAGCTTCGGGCCGGCGGCCAGCGCGTCGCGCCAGGCGGCGGCGTCGAACCCGAATCCGGGCGTGGCCCGCACCTTGACGACGCGGGCGCCCGCCACCCGGGGGAAGATCTCGTGCAGGGCGAAGCCGGGTGACTGGGTGACCACCAGGTCGCCGGGGTCGAGCACGGCCCGGCAGAGCAGCTCAAGCAGGTTCTCGGAGCCGTTGCCCAGGACGACGTGCCCGGCGGGCACGTCCAGGCTCGTCCCGATGGCCGCGGCCAGCCGTTTGCCGGTGGGGTCGGGGTACCGGGAGATCCCGCCGGCCACACTGCGGCGCACCGCCTCGGCGGCCGCGGGCGAGACGCCGTACGGGCTCTCGTTGTTGGACAGTTTGATCACGCGGCCGCCGCTGAGGGCGGTCACCTCGTCGGGGTCCGCTCCGGGGTCGTAGAGCGGGAGGCGGGCCACCTCGGCGCGCACGAGGGGTGCGGGGACGGCCGGTAGGAGGACGGGGTTCATGAGGGCGGCTCCGATGGGGGGACGGATGCTTCCGGCGTCTCCCGGCGCAGGCGGTCGACGCGGCGCAGGAACGCGGTCAGCAGGATGGCGGCGGTGGCGGCGAGGCCGAGGGTCTGGCCGATCCAGACGCCCTCGACGCCCTGGCCCGCGGTGACGCCGAGCAGGTAGCCGGCGGGCAGGCCGATCAGCCAGTACCCGACCAGGGAGATCCGGAAGGGGCCCGCGGTGTCGCCGACGCCGCGCAGGATTCCGTTGCCGATGTTCTGCACGGCGTCGAAGACCTGCATCAGCGCGGCGATCAGCAGCCCGGTCACGGTGAGCGCGACGACACCCGAGTCCTCGGCGTGCTCGGCGGAGAGGAACAGCGACACGATCGGTTCGGGGACGGTCAGGTACAACACGGCGATCAGCAGCGTCGCGACCACGCCCAAGGCGGTTGCCAGGAGGCCCGTCCGGCGGGCGGTGGCGTGGTCCCGGCGGCCGCCGGCCTCGCTGATGTGGATCGACGCCGCGTGGGAGAGGCCGGCGGAGATCATGAAGACGATGTAGACGATCTGGTTGAGCACCGTCTGCGCCGCCAGGGCGTCCACCCCCAGGGTTCCGACGACCAGGGTGAGGACGCTGAAGAAGCCGGCCTCCGAGGCGTAGGTGCCCGAGATCGGCAGGCCGAGCCGCCAGACGGAGCGGACCGCGTCCCCGTTCCAGCGCCGTGCCTCGGGCGCGGTGAGGTAGGGGCGCAGGACGCCGTCGCGCAGGACCGCGGCGACGAACGCCGCGAACGACAGGGCGAACACCGTGACGGTGGCGATGGCGACCCCGACGAACCCGAACTCCGGCAGTCCGAACGTGCCGTGGATCAGGGCGTAGTTGAGGCCGATGGTGACACCCACCGAGGCCAGCGTGATAGCCAGCAGCGGGCCGGGGCGCGTGAGGCCGGTGGTGAAGTGCCGCAGGTTCTGGAACCACAGGCAGGGCAGCATGCCCGGCGCGAGGACGAGCAGGAAGTCGCCCGCCTTGTCGACGACCTCCGGGTCCTGGCCGAGCAGGATCAGCAGGGGGCCGACCGCCAGCAGCGCCGCGCAGAACACCACGCCGCAGACGGTCGCCCAGAAGAACCCGGCGAAGAGCAGCGCGCCGATCCGCTCCTGCTCGCCCCGCACCCGCGCCTCCGCCACGAGGTTGCCGACGCCGGTGACCAGCCCGGTCCCGGTGGTGCGCAGCTGGTTGAACAGGGCGATGGCGAGACCCGCGGCCGCGATCTCGACCGCGCCGAGCCGGCCCAGCATCACGATGTCCACGGTGGTCAGCGCGACGTAGGCGAAGTTGGTGAGGACCAGCGGGAACGCGAGCTCGAGCAGCGCCCGCGAGGTGCCGACCCGCCGGCCGGCGCCGGAGCCCGTCGTGTCGGGCCTGCCGGTGGTGCGGGTGTCGCTCACCAGAAGTCGACCTTGTCCCCGCGTCCGGCCGCCAGCGCCAGGTCGGCCATGTACCGGCCCAGCGCGGCGTCGGTGACCGCCATGCCGCTGTTGTAGGCGAAGACCACGTCGTCCGGCGTGCGCCGGGCGGGGGCGCGGCCGAGCAGGATGTCCGGCAACTGGGCGTCGATGGGCGGCAGTTCGCCGTTCTCGTCCCGCAGGTCGTCGGCGGTGGCGTGCATCTGGGCGGTGTCGGTGGCGATCCGGTAGTCGGCGCCCCGGCACACCTCGGCGTCCACGCCGTACCCGAGGAGCACGGCGACGGAGCCCGGCTTCATCGCGTCGCGCCGGACCTCCTCGGTGACGGAGAGCCCGGCGGCGCCGACCACGACGTCCGCCTCGCCGGCGGCCTGGCGGAGGTCCTTCACGATCTCGACCTCGCGGCCCGGCACGCTGTCCTGGACGGCCCTCAGCCCCTCGGGATAGGTGCCGAACACCTGCAGGCGCTCCAGATCCGGCAGTGCGGCCACCAGCATCGGCAGCGCGCTCCGCGCCTGGACGCCGGTGCCGACCACCAGGGCGGTGCGCGCGTCCGGGCAGGCCTCGCGGGCGAACAGCGCGGTGGTGGCCGAGGACCGCAGCGGGCCGAGCTTCACCACGTCCATCAGCGCGACGGGCGCGCCGGTGGCGTCGTCGGCGAGGAACACGAAGGAGTGGAAGCGGTAGTCGTCCCGGCTGCGGCGGGGGTCGAACTCGTAGACGGCCTTGAAGCAGACGGTGTCGCTTCCCGCGTCCCTGGCCACCATCGAATAGCTGAGCGAGCGGTGCCCGGGTCCTTCGATGACCGTCTTGACCGGGTTGTCGGAGCCCTGCTCGCGCAGGGCACGGTAGGCGCGCTCGACGACGGCGATCACCTGCCGGTGGTCGAGGTCGAGGCCTTCCTGGGCCGACTGCGGGAGCAGCCACAACTGCCCGGGCGGGGCGTAGCTCTGGGGCACGGGGGTCTCCGTTTCGTGTGTACGGGAGGGGTGCGTCGGGGTGCGTGCGAGGACGCGGGTCAGACGCCGTCGAGGCGCCAACGCGGCGGAGTGCCGCCGTCACCGAGCCTGAGGACGGCCTTCAGGGGCAGCGCGGCGTCGTGGAACGGTGACTCGTTGGAGTCCATCTGGTAGCCGGCGGTGTTGAGGTAGACCAGGTGGTCACCGCGGCGGACGGGCCGCGGGAAGCCGATCTTCCGCCAGGTCACCATGTCGCTCTCCAGGCAGGTCGAGCCCGCGACGCACGCCGGGAACAGTTCGTCGCCGACGGGCTCGGCGGACATCAGCAACGGGTCGGGAAGGTAGTCGCTGCCGAACCACTGCTCGGAGAGGCTGAAGCTGCTGCCCGCGACGGTGACGATCGCGTACCCGTCGGCGTCCCGGCGGTCGTCGACCTGCTGCACGCGGAAGAGCGTGAATCCGGCCTGGTCGAGGAGGGCCCGTCCGGGCTCGACGACGAAGCGGATGCCGTGGCGTCGCGCCTTCCCCGACAGCCGTTCCGCGCCGTCGACCGGGTGGGCCATGATCGCGCGCACCGCCTGTGAGGCGGTCCGCCCGCCGTAGGGGTAGAAGTCCTGGAAGTCCCTGGCCCCGTGGTACTGGGACGGCTCGTCCTGCTCGACGAACCCCTGCCAGAGACGGGGTTCGACGTAGCGGACCGGCAAACCCCCGCCGATGTCCACGAGTTGCGCGGTGGGCGAGCCGCGCCGCCGGGCGTCGAGGCAGTGCTCGATCATCTCGTTCGCCGCGGTCGCCCGCTCCTCGGCGCCGTAGCCGGCGAGGTGGAAGGAGAACCCGTGGAGCGCGACGTGGTCGGCGAGTTCCGCGCACAACCCCACCGCCGCCTCGCGTTCGGCGGCGGACAGCCCGAAGCGGCTGCCCGGTTGGACGGCCGTGCGGGACCGCAGCAGCACCCGGGCCCGCCGTCCTGCGCGGCGCGCCGTCGCGGCGAGCCGGCGGAGTTCGCTCACGGAGTCGACGGCGACCAGGCAGTCGTGCTGGACGACGAGGGCGTGCAGCGCGTCGTCCTTCTCCGGGCCGGAGATCCCGATGCGGTGTCCGGGGACTCCCCCGGCGAGCGCCTTGACCAGTTCGGGGGCGCCGGAGGCGTCGATCCCGATCCCGAGGGCAGCGGCCGACCTCACGAAGCAGTCCGCCTTGTTCGCCTTCTTGGCGAACAGGATGTCCGCGTCGGCGCCCGCGGCGGCCAACGCCTGCCGGAGGCGGGCGACGTTCTCCTCGAACACCTCCGGCAGCATGACGTGCAGCGGCGACCCCAGCCCTTCCGACAGGTCGGCCAGCAGGTCCCGGTGGTCGGCCAGGAGCGTGGAGACCACGGGATGCCGAAGGGCGGTGAGCGCGAAGGGTCGAGCGCCGCCCGCAGAGGGGGCCGGCGCCGATGGCGAGCTGGGCATGCAGTACTTCTATACGAAGATGACAGCCATTTTCAATAGTGGTCGGCACATCTCCGCTGTCCATCGGGCGCGAACCGGTGCAATGAACACAAGCCGGTCACCCCCAAGGGCTGTCCGCGGGCCGCGCCCGCCGCATCGCCGTCGGCCGGGGCACGGCACGCCCGTGCGGCCGGGGCCGCTGAG
>NZ_JBHWZH010000075.1:0-28935 GCF_042728285.1 Streptomyces sp. NPDC060194
GCGCGGTGTGCGCGGGGCCCCTACGGAAAGCGGATGCCTCAGGCGGCGGAGGTGCTCGAAGCCGACGAGGAGGTCGAGGCCGCCGGGGCGGGCTTGCTCTCGGACTTCGCCGGGCTCTTCGCGTCCGAGGACGACGAGCCGGTCGACGAGGACGACGAACCGGCCGTCGAGGAGGACGTCGCGGGCGAGCTGCTGGACGACGAGCCGCGGCTGTCGTTCCGGTAGAAACCGGAGCCCTTGAACACGATGCCGACCGCCGAGAACACCTTCTTGAGGCGTCCCTCGCAGTTCGGGCAGACGGTCAGGGCGTCATCGGTGAACTTCTGCACCACCTCGAGGCCCTCGCCGCACTCGGTGCACTGGTACTGGTAGGTCGGCACTTGCTCCTCCTGGCACTCGCACTCTCAGAGTGCTAACGACGCTCCATGGTGACGCATTCCGGCGGATCAGTCCACCGAGACCGGCACGCGGTGACGGACACCACGCGCGACCACCCGCTCCGGGGCGCGCGGTGCGAGCCTCGCACGGAAGGCCACCAGGACCGCCAGCGCGAGCACGGTGCCGCCCAGCGGCACCAGGAACCCGGCCCCGTCCCCAAGGCGGTCCTCCAGCTGGCCGGCGACCGTGGCGGCCGCGGCCTGGCCGAGCGCGACGGCGCCGGTCAGCCAGGTGAACGCCTCCGTCCGCGCCCCGGGGGCGACCAGGTCGCCCACCAGCGTGTAACCCGTGATCAGGGCCGGCGCGATGGACACGCCCACCAGGAGGCCGATCCCGGCGAGCACCAGGGGAGTGCTCGCGAGCCAGAGGCCCGAGGCGGAGAGGGCGAGCGCCGCGTATCCCACGAGCAGCCGGCGCTGCGGGGCGACCTTCCAGGCGATCGCGCCGCAGACGAGCCCGGAGAGCATGTTGCCGGCGGCGAAGACCCCGTAGAGCACGCCGTTGAGGCCCGGCTGCCCGATGGACTCGGTGTAGGCGGCCAGCGACATCTGCATGCCTCCGAAGACGCTGCCGATGCCGAGGAAGGCGACGACCAGCACTCGCACGCCCGGCACGGACAGCGCGGAGGCGTGCTGCTCGCCGCGCGCGACGCCGTGGCGCGCGGGGACGGGCTGGCTGGCCTTCTGGGCGGCGAACAGCAGACCGCCGACCAGGGTGAGCGTCGCCTCGGCGACCAGGCCGGCCGCCGGGTGCACCGTGGTGCACAGCGCGGTCGCGAGCAGCGGGCCCAGGACGAAGGTCAGTTCGTCGGTGACGGACTCGAAGGCGGCCGCGGTGGACATCAGCGGTGACCCGTCGAGCTTGACGCCCCACCGGGAGCGGACCATGGGCCCGATCTGCGGCACCGAGGCCCCGGTGGGCACGGCGGCCGCGAACAGCGCCCACAGGGGCGCGTCGGCGAGCGCGAGGGCGGTCAGTGCGAGCACGGAGGCGGCGTGCAGGGTCACCCCCGGCAGCAGCACGGCCCGCTGGCCGAAGCGGTCGGCGAGGCGCCCGCTGAAGGGGGCGAAGACGGCCATGGACAGGCCGGTGGCGGCGGAGACCGCGCCGGCGACCCCGTAGGAGCCCGTGGTGTGCTGGACGAGCAGCAGGATCGAGACGGTGAGCATGGCGAACGGCTGCCGCGCGGCGAAGCCGGGCAGCAGGAACGTCCAGGCGCGCGGGGTGCGCAGCAGCAGCCCGTATCCGGGGCGCTCGTCGGGGGCGACCGTGGATGCCACGGTGCGTGCCTTTCTGCCGCCTGGTAGCGGGAGCCCGTGGTGCGGGCGACCGCCGAGAGCCGTCCTCGTGCGCCGGGAACCGAGTGATACCGACGGTCCGGGCCGGGGAGGCGGGGCAGTGTGCCCGGTCGCCGACCGGGCACGAAAGGGGACCGCGGCCGCTTTGCGGTCGCGCCGGCTCTACGTCAGGCAGAGTCGGTGATGCGTGTCGTCCGCCCATGGTACCGGCTCGTCCCCGAAGGGCCGTCCCGCCCGGCGGCAGGGGGACGGCTCCTCGGGGAGGCGGTTCAGCGGCCCAGGGGGGAGCTTCCCGTGTGCAGCCAGCCGGCGAGCTTGCCGCCCTGGCCCACGGCGCGCAGCCGCCGCTCGGCCGCGTCGCGCACCGGGTCGGTGGCGACGACGAGCAGCTCGTCGCCGCGGCGCAGCACGGTGGCGGGCAGCGGTACGAAGCTCTTGCCCTCCCGCACGACCAGGGTGACCGCCGCCCCCGGCGGCAGGCGCAGCTCGCTGATCTCGACGCCGTGCATCCTGGACTTCTCGGGGATGGCGACGGACAGCAGGTGGCCGCGTAGGCGCTCCAGGGGCGCCGACTCGATGTCGAGCTCGGCGGCGTCGTCGTTGCCGAGCCGGAGCACCTTGGCCAGCCAGGGGAGAGTGGGTCCCTGGATGAGCGTGTAGACGACGACCAGGACGAACACGATGTTGAAGGCGCGTTCGCTGCCCTCGATGCCGGCGACCATCGGGATGGTCGCCAGGATGATGGGCACGGCCCCGCGCAGCCCGGCCCAGGACATCAGGACCTGCTCCGGCCACGGCACCCGGAACGGCAGCAGCGTGAGGTGCACCGACAGCGGGCGGGCCACCACGGTGAGGACGAGGCCGATGACGATCGCCGGCAGCGCGTCGTCCAGCAGCTCGCTCGGGGTGACGAGCAGTCCCAGGAGCACGAACATGCCGATCTGGGCGATCCATCCGACGCCCTCGGCGAAGCCCCGGGTCGCCGGCGCGTGCGGCAGCCGGGAGTTGCCGAGCACCATGGAGGCCAGGTACACGGCGAGGAAGCCGCTGCCGTGCAGCATCGCGCCGCCCGCGTAGGCGAGGACCGCGATGGCCATGACGGCGATCGGGTAGAGGCCCGAGGCGGGCAGGGCGACGTGCCGCAGCCCGTAGGCGCCCAGGAAGCCGGTCGCGAGACCGACGGCCGCGCCGATCGCGAGCTCCAGGGTGATCTCCCC
Source organism: Streptomyces sp. NPDC060194 (assembly GCF_042728285.1). Taxonomy (NCBI): domain Bacteria; kingdom Bacillati; phylum Actinomycetota; class Actinomycetes; order Kitasatosporales; family Streptomycetaceae; genus Streptomyces; species Streptomyces sp. NPDC060194. Next base: position 2,954 of record NZ_JBHWZH010000075.1, read on the forward strand.
GAGCAGCACGTACCAGTGCTCGATCGGGCCTGTCGTGGAGAAGGCGACGACCAGGATCACGACGGGTGCGTCGTTGAAACCGGACTCGGCCTCCAGGGTGCCGATGATCCGGGACGGCAGGGGCACCTTGCGCAGCACCGAGAAGACCGCCGCAGCGTCGGTGGACGAGACGACCGCGCCGATGATGAGGGCCTGCTGCCACTCCAGGCCGACGAGGTAGTGCGCCGCGGTCGCGGTGACGCCGACGGAGACGGCCACGCCGAACGTGGACAGGGCGGCCGCCATCGGCAGGGCCGGCCTGACCTCCTTCCACTTCGTGCCGAGACCGCCCTCGGCGAGGATGACGACGAGGGCCGCGTACCCGATCACCTGGGTGAACTGGGCGTCGTCGAAGGAGAGGCCCAGGCCGTCCTGGCCTATCGCCACCCCTATGCCGAGGTAGACGAGCAGACTGGGGAGGCCGCTGCGCGACGAGAGGCGCACGGCGGCGACTGCCACGAGCAGCACGAACGAGCTGGCGAGCAGGTACTGGTTGAGATCGTGGACAGTCAGCGGCCGTTCCTTCCCTTCGCGCCCTTCCGCCGGTCGCGCGCGGCCGAGGACGGTGGAGTGATTCCGGGTAGTTTCGTTACCTTACCTAATCTTTGACGATTCCTTAACGCTCTCCTTCGACGCTACTTCTTGACGCGGCACACCGTGGACTGCTTCGCCCCCCTTCGCGCCGATGCGTGTGCGGGCGGATCGCCGCCGTCCGCCGCGTCGCCGGGAGGGAGACCACCGGTCCGCGCGAAAGCCCTATAAGCAGTGCGCCTATGGTTGCTCCAGCACTCAGGACCACCCTGCCCCTCGAAGGACAGCGATGCCCGCCAACACCACCGCCCCCTCTCGCAAGAAGAAGGGGCGACGCACCCGCCTCATCGTGATCGTCCTCGCGCTGGCGCTGGTCGGAGGTGTTGCCTTCGGTACGTACTGGAGCATCAGCACGGTCCGCGCCTCCTTCCCGCAGACGACCGGATCACTCCGGCTCGAAGGCCTCGGCAACAGCGTGGACGTGAAGCGCGACGCCCACGGCATCCCGCAGATCTACGCCGACACCGACGCCGACCTGTTCATGGCCCAGGGCTACGTGCAGGCGCAGGACCGCTTCTGGGAGATGGACGTCCGCCGGCACACCACCGCGGGCCGGCTCTCGGAGATGTTCGGCAAGGACCTCGTCAAGACGGACTCGTTCCTGCGCACGCTCGGCTGGCGGGAGACCGCGCAGAAGGAGTACGACGAGCTCCTGTCGCCGGAGACGAAGCGGAACCTCCAGGCCTACTCCAAGGGCGTCAACGCCTACCTCCAGGGCAAGGAGGGCAAGGACATCTCGGTCGAGTACGCGGCTCTGAACCTCACCAACGACTACGCCCCCCAGGACTGGACCCCGGTCGACTCCGTCGCCTGGCTCAAGGCGATGGCGTGGGACCTGCGCGGCAACATGCAGGACGAGATCGACCGCTCGCTGATGCACAGCCGGCTGAGCGAGAAGCAGATCGCGCAGCTCTACCCGGAGTACCCGTTCGACAAGAACAAGCCGATCATCCGGAACGGGGCCGTCGACGCCGCCGGCAAGACGTTCGATCCCAAGGGCACGTCCACGGGCGGCAGCTCGACGGCCGACGGCTCCGGGACGGGGACGGGGACGGAAGAGACTGGCACCGGTACGGGCGCCGGAACGGCCGCAGCGGGCCCGGGAACGGGCACGGTGACGGACGGGGCCGCCGGGACGGCCGGAGCCGCGGAGACGGGCGCGCAGGGCGATCTGGAGTCCGCCGGGGCGCAGACCCAGCTGGCCGGCGTCGCCGACGCCCTGGACGAGGTGCCCGAACTGCTCGGCCCGAACGGCACCGGCATCGGCTCCAACTCCTGGGTGGTGGCGGGCAAGTACACGACCACCGGCAAGCCGCTCCTGGCCAACGACCCGCACCTCGCCCCGCAGCTCCCCTCGCTCTGGTACCAGATGGGCCTGCACTGCCGCAGCCTCAGCGCGAAGTGCTCCTACGACGTGTCGGGTTACACCTTCTCCGGCATGCCCGGCGTCGTCATCGGCCACAACCAGGAGATCGCCTGGGGGCTGACCAACCTCGGCGCCGACGTCACCGACCTGTACCTGGAGAAGCTCCAGGGCGACGGGTACGAGTACGACGGCAAGGAGCGCGCCTTCGAGACGCGCGAGGAGGTCATCAAGGTCGCCGGCGGCGCCTCGCGGACCATCACCGTCCGCTCGACGGACAACGGCCCCGTCCTGTCGGACCGCAGCGACGAACTCAAGGACGTCGGCAAGGAGGCCCCCGTGGGCGCCTCCGCGCCCGACCGGGGCGACGGCTACGCGGTCTCCCTGCGCTGGACCGCCCTGGAGCCCGGGAAGACCATGGAGGCCGTCTTCGCGCTCAACCGCGCCAAGGACTTCCAGGAGTTCAAGGCCGCCGCGAAGGACTTCGAGGTGCCCTCGCAGAACCTCGTCTACGCCGACCGCGCGGGCAACATCGGCTACCAGGCCCCCGGCCGCATCCCGGTGCGCGCCAAGGGCGTCGACGGCACGACCCCGCAGCCCGGCTGGGACTCCGACTACCGCTGGAAGGGCTGGATCCCCGAGGACGCACTGCCCTGGGAGTACAACCCGAAGCGGGGCTACATCGTCACCGCGAACCAGGCCGTCATCGACGAGGACGAGTACCCCTACCTGCTCACCAAGGACTGGGGCTACGGCGCGCGCAGCCAGCGCATCAACGACCTGATCCAGTCGAAGATCGACGACGGGGTGCTCATCTCCACCGAGGACATGCGAACCATGCAGATGGACAACGCCAGCGACATCGCCAAGACGCTGAAACCGCTCCTCCTGAAGATCGACGTCGACGACCCCAAGATCCGCGAGGCGCAGAAGCTCCTCGAGGGCTGGGACGGCAGCCAGGACTCCGACTCGCCCGGCGCCGCCTACTTCAACGCGGTCTGGAGCAACATCCTCAAGCTGGCCTTCGGCAACAAGCTGCCCAAGGAGCTGCGCGCGGACGGCGACTGCATCTCGGTGCCGCCGGCCGACCCCCAGCAGCTGCTCGACAACCCCGACAAGCGGGTGCGCGAGTGCGGCGAGCGGGACTCGGGCTCCGCGCAGCCCGACGGCGGCGACCGCTGGTACGAGGTCGTGCGGTCGATCCTCGACGACGCGGACAGCCCCTGGTGGCAGGCCCCGGGCAAGCACCGCAACGACGACCCGGCCACCAACCGCGACGAGCTGTTCGAGCGGGCCATGGAGGACGCCCGCTGGGAGCTGACCGCCAAGCTCGGCAACGACATCGACACCTGGAGCTGGGGCAGGCTGCACCGGTTGACCCTGACGCACCAGACGCTCGGCAAGAGCGGCCCGGGAGCTCTCCAGTGGCTGCTCAACCGCGGTCCCTGGAACCTCGGCGGCGGCGAGGCGGCGGTCGACGCCACCGGCTGGAACGCGGCGACGGGCTACGAGGTCATCTGGGTGCCCTCGATGCGGATGGTCGTGAACCTGGCCGACTTCGACAAGTCCCAGTGGATCAACCTCACCGGGGCCTCCGGGCACGCCTACAGCCCGCACTACACCGACCAGACCGACAAGTGGGCCGCCGGCGAACTGCTGCCCTGGCCCTACACCGAGCAGGCGGTGAAGAAGTCCGTCGACGAGGACGGCGACTCCATGGTGCTGCGTCCCTGAGGACCGCTGCCGGGCCCGCCCCCCAGGGGCGGGCCCTTCGCCGTCCACGACGACGGCGGCGGCGGTCCTCAGGCCGCCCCGTCCGTGAACCGGCGCACCCCCGAGGGCGTCACCGCCGCCTGCACCGGCCGGTCGTGCGCCAGCGACGGCACCTGTGCGCGGACCTCGCCCTCGTGCAGCAGGACCACCAGCGCCGGGCGCGCCCCGGCTGCGTCGAGGCGCGCGAGCACCCGGTCGTAGGAGCCGCCGCCGCGCCCCAGCCGCATGCCGCGGGTGTCGACGGCGAGCCCCGGCAGCAGCACCGCGTCGGCCTTCAGGACCGCGTCGGGGCCCAGCCGCGGCCCCGAGGGCTCCCGCAGGCCGCGCGGACCCGCCACGAGCCCCTGCGGGCCGCCGTAGGCCGCCCAGTCGAGGTCGTTGTCGGGCAGCAGAACCGGCAGCAGCACCCGGACCCCCCGCGCCAGGAGCGCGTCCAGGAGCGGCAGGGTGCCCGGCTCGCGGCCCACCGAGACGTAGGCGGCGACCGTGCGGGCGTCCGCCAGCTCCGGGAGCGTGACGGCCGCTCGGGCGAGAGCGGCGCCCGAGGAAGCTACCTGCCCGTCCGTCAGCGCACGGCGCGCGGCCAGCAGTTCCCGCCTCAGCGCGTGCTTGGCGGCCTCCTCGGGCACTCCGCCCGACGCCGCCTCATCGGGGACGCTCTCAGGACCGTCACCGGCGTTCGTGGCCATGGTGCGCGCACCGACCTTTCTCCCTGCGGGGCGGGCCGGCGAATCGCCCGAGCGGCCACCCGTCCGTCCCTTCCCAGCCGATATGGTGCGGGGCATGACTGCACGCCCCAGGATCAGCAAGGCTGTCATCCCCGCAGCGGGTCTCGGCACCAGGTTCCTCCCGGCCACCAAGGCCACTCCCAAGGAGATGCTGCCGGTCGTCGACAAACCCGCCATCCAGTACGTGGTCGAGGAGGCCAAGGCGGCCGGGCTCTCCGACGTGCTGATGGTCACCGGTCGCAACAAGCGGCCCCTGGAGGACCACTTCGACCGCAACTACGAGCTGGAGTCGGCCCTCCTGAAGAAGGGCGACGAGGACCGCCTGGCGCGCGTGCAGGAGTCCAGCGACCTGGCGACCATGCACTACGTCCGCCAGGGCGACCCCAAGGGGCTCGGTCACGCCGTCCTGTGCGCTGCCCCGCACGTCGGCGACGAGCCCTTCGCCGTCCTCCTGGGCGACGACCTGATCGACCCGCGCGACCCGCTGCTCCAGCGGATGGTCGACGTGCAGGCGGAGCACGGCGGCAGCGTCGTCGCCCTCATGGAGGTCGACCCGGAGCAGATCCACCTCTACGGCTGCGCGGCCGTCGAGCCGACCGCCGACGGCGACGTCGTCAAGGTCACCGACCTCGTCGAGAAGCCCGCCAAGGGCGAGGCCCCGTCCCACTACGCCGTCATCGGCCGCTACGTCCTGGACGCCTCCGTCTTCGGCGTGCTGCGCACCACCGAGCCGGGCCGCGGAGGGGAGATCCAGCTCACCGACGCCCTCAAGCACCTGGCCGAGGACCCGTCCCTGGGCGGCCCCGTCCACGGCGTCGTCTTCAAGGGCCGCCGCTACGACACCGGCGACCGGGGCGATTACCTGAGGGCCATCGTCAGGCTCGCCTGCGAACGGGAGGACCTCGGACCCGAGTTCCGGACCTGGCTGCGCGGCTACGTCACCGAGGAGATGCAGACACCGTGAGCACGAGCACGGCGGCGGGGGAGCGCGTCTGGTCGGTGGCGGAGCACCTGGCGGACGTCCTGGGGGCGATCCGCCCGCTGGAACCCATCGAGCTGCAGCTTGCCGACGCCCAGGGCTGCGTCCTCGTCGAGGACGTCCGGGTGCCCGTCGCGCTGCCCCCCTTCGACAACAGCTCCATGGACGGGTACGCGGTCCGCACGGCCGACGTGGCCGGGGCGAGTGAGCAGTCCCCGGCCGTCCTCGCGGTCGTCGGGGACGTGGCGGCCGGCAGCGGCGAGCTGCCGACCGTCGGCTCGGGCCAGGCCGCGCGCATCATGACCGGCGCCCCGCTGCCCCCCGGCGCCGAGGCCGTCGTCCCCGTCGAGTGGACCGACGGCGGCACCGGCGAGGGGCCCGCCACCGGTATGCGGGCCGCCGCGAGCGCGCCCGAGGGGGCCACGGGCCACGTCCGGGTGCACCGACCCGCCGAAGCCCGGGCGCACGTCCGGGCGCGCGGCAGCGACGTCCGCGCGGGCGAGCTGGCGCTCGCCGCCGGAACGGTCGTCGGCCCCCCGCAGATCGCCCTGCTGGCCGCGATCGGCCGCGCCACGGTGCGCGTCAGGCCGCGCCCGCGCGTGGTCGTGCTCTCCACCGGGACCGAACTCGTCCAGCCCGGCCAGGAGCTGGCCGCCGGTCAGATCTACGACTCCAACAGCTTCGCCCTGGCCGCCGCCGCCCGCGACGCCGGCGCGCTCGCCTACCGGGTGGGCGCGGTGGGTGACGACGCGGCGACGCTGCGGGCGACCATCGAGGACCAGCTCGTCCGCGCGGACCTCCTCGTCACCACCGGCGGGGTCAGCGTCGGGGCGTACGACGTCGTGAAGGAGGCCTTGGCCACGGTCGACGGCCGCGAGGACGACGAGCCCCAGGACGACGACCACGGTGACGCGCGGCGCGGGGTCGACTTCCGCAAGCTCGCCATGCAGCCCGGCAAACCGCAGGGCTTCGGGACGATCGGTCCCGACCGCACCCCGCTGCTCGCCCTGCCGGGCAACCCGGTCTCGTCGTACGTCTCCTTCGAGCTCTTCGTGCGGCCCGTCATCCGCACCCTTATGGGGCTGCCGGAGAGCCGTGTCCACCGGTCGACCGCGGTCGCCGAACTCACGTCGGAGCGGCCCCTGACGTCGCCGTCCGGCCGCCGGCAGTTCCTGCGGGGGCGCTACGACGCGGCAAGCGGTGCGGTGTCGCCGGTCGGCGGCTCCGGCTCCCACCTGATCGCCGCCCTGGCGCACGCGAACGCGCTGATCGTCGTCCCCGAGGACACCGCGTCGGTCGCACCGGGCGACCAGGTCACCGTCGTCCTCCTCGACTAGCCCTCGGCCAACCCTCGACCCGCCCGAGTTCCGGCGGCCGCGCGGGCCGGTACCGTTGCTGCCCCACCCGCCCGTCTGGGAGCGCCACCGCACATGACCACTGAGCAGCACGCCAGCAGCACCCTCACGCACCTCGACGAGGCCGGGGCGGCCCGCATGGTCGACGTCTCGGAAAAGGACGTCACCGCGCGGACCGCTCGTGCCTCGGGCCGGGTCCTGGTCTCGCCCCGGGTGGTCGAGCTGCTGCGCGGTGAGGGGGTGCCCAAGGGCGACGCCCTGGCCACCGCCCGCATCGCGGGCATCATGGGGGCCAAGCGCACCCCGGACCTGATCCCGCTCTGCCACCCGCTGGCGCTCTCCGGGGTGCAGCTCGACCTGGCCGTCGCCGACGACGCCGTCGAGATCCTCGCGACGGTCAGGACCACCGACCGCACCGGCGTCGAGATGGAGGCCCTGACGGCGGTCTCCGTCGCCGCGCTGACGGTCGTCGACATGGTCAAGGCGGTGGACAAGGCGGCCGTCATCAGCGACGTCCGCGTGGAGACCAAGACCGGCGGCAAGTCCGGGGACTGGAGCCGCGCATGAGCCCGGAGCCGGGTACGAGCCCGAAACCGCACCCGGGCGGGGAGCCGCGTGACACGGCGCACGACGCCCCCCGCGCCCTCGTCGTCACCGCCTCCAACCGCGCCGCCGCCGGCGTCTACGCCGACACCGGCGGCCCCCGCATCGCCGAGGCCCTGCGCGCCCTCGGCTTCGCCGTGGAGGGCCCCCAGGTCGTCCCGGACGGCGATCCCGTCGAAGCGGCCCTCCGCGCGGGCGTGGACGCCGGCTACGACGTCATCCTGACCACCGGCGGCACCGGCGTCTCCCCGACCGACGCCACCCCCGAGGCCACCCGCAAGGTGATCGCCTTCGAGGTCCCAGGCATCCCCGAGGCGATCCGCGCGCACGGCCGCGAGAAGGTGCTTACCGCCGCCCTCTCCCGGGGGCTCGCGGGCGTCGCCGGACGCACCCTCATCGTCAACCTGCCCGGCTCCTCCGGGGGCGTGCGCGACGGCCTGGCCGTCCTCGCGCCCCTGCTGCCGCACGCCGTCGAGCAGCTGCGCGGCGGCGACCACCCGAGAGCGGCCGACGAGGCATGACCCCCTTCTGGCCGGTCGAGCTGACCGACGGCGACGTCACCCTCCGCCCGATAAGGCACCGGGACCAGCGCGTCTGGCGGGAGGTCAACCAGCGCAACCGGGAGTGGCTGCGCCCCTGGGAGGCGACCGTACCGCCGCCCGCTCCCGGCGGCCCGCCCGCGCGGCGGCCCACCTACCGGCAGATGGTGCGCCACCTGAGGGCCGAGGCCAACGCCGGCCGGATGCTGCCGTTCGTCGTCGAGTACCGGGGCCAGGTCGTCGGCCAGTTGACGGTCGCGGGCATCACCTGGGGATCGATGTGCTCCGGGCACGTCGGGTACTGGGTGGACGCGGCGGTCGCGGGACGGGGCGTGATGCCCACCGCCGTCGCGCTCGCCGTCGACCACTGCTTCCGGTCGGTCGGGCTGCACCGCGTCGAGGTGTGCATTCGCCCGGAGAACCTGCCGAGCCGCCGCGTGGTCGAGAAACTCGGCTTCCGCCAGGAGGGGTTGCGCCCGCGCTACCTCCACATCGACGGGGACTGGCGCGACCACTTGGTGTTCGCGCTCACCGCCGAGGAGGTTCCCGAGGGTCTGGTGCGGCGCTGGCACCAGGCGCGGTCCAGGAACGCTCCCCGCGCCGAGAAATGACATAAACGTTCGATTCTAGCGGTCAGTTGACCGGATCTGCGGGATGTTGATCTCGACAATCGTAAAAAAGTTTCGACTTATCAGACAGATCGTGCGACACACCGGCCCAATTGGCGGATGGGCTTGCGTGAACCCCTCTACCGTGTGACGCGTGAGCAGCAGCGGCCTCATCTACGCAGTCATCGTCGGGGCCTGGGCCGCCTACCTGGTGCCGATGTGGCTCCGCAGGCAGGACGAGCTCAACGAGGCCCGTCCGACGGAGCGCTTCAGCACCGCCATCCGGCTCTTGTCGGGCCGGGCGGCGATGGAGCGGCGGTACGCCAAGGACCTGCGCGAACGCGGCGACGCGGCGGACGAGGAGCGCGGCGCGTCCGCGGCGGACGCCCCGGGCCCCCTGACCGGGTCCGTCGACGTCCGCGGTTTCGCCGAGCCCCGCACCGACGTCCGGCGCCCCGCGCCCGCCGACGGCCCGCCGGCGGACCGCCCGGACCCCGGGCGCCCGGCGGCCGGTCGCCGACCCGCCCGCAGACGCCCCACCGAGGCCGAGGTGGCCCGGAAACGGCGTAAGACGGTTCTCGCCCGACGCCGCCGCACCACCATGGTGCTCTTCCTCGCCTTCACGATCGGCGCCGTCGTCGCGGCCGTCGGGGGCCTGCGCCTGCTCTGGGCGCCGGCGGTGCCCGCGCTGCTGCTCAGCGCGTACATCGTCCACCTGCGGGCCCAGGAGCGGCGCCGCTTCGTGTTCGTCATGGACCGCCGCCGCGCCGAGGACGCCGCGCAGCGGCTCCGCGCGGGCGGCGACCGCGACGGACGCGCCCGCCGCCGCCCGCACCCGGCCCCCGCCCCGGAGGCCGCGGAGCCCGAGGCCGCCGCGCCGCCCGTCGAGGCCCCCGAGCCGTCGCCGTACGCGGCCGACCGGCGCGCCCTCGTCGAGCAGACCGACCACGCGGAGTGGCTCGACCAGCAGCGCGACCGGGAGCGCGGCGGGCGGGCGCACGGCGAGAGCTGGGAGCCGGTCCCCGTCCCGCTGCCCACCTACGTGACGGCCCCCGTCGCCCCGCGCGCCACCCAGGCGCCCGACGCCGACGCCCGCGACACCTGGAGCCCGGACCGCTCCTCCGTCTCCACCCCGGCCCCGGACCCCGCCGCCGGCCCCGCCCCTGCCGACGAGGCCGACCCGCCCCAGTCCTCCCTGCGCCGTCCTCCCGCGGGCCGCCGCTCCCGCGGCCGCACCCCCCTCTTCGACCAGCAGGCCGACCCCGACCGCCCCCGCGCGGCCAACGAATAGCCCCTCGCCGCCCCCGCCCCGCTGACCTGCCCCTTCCTCCCACCCACCCGGGTGACCCGGCTCACCCCGGCCCACCCCGGAACCGATTTCCGACCACCCCGATCGGGGTGCTAGAGTTTCACTCGTTGCAAGGGCCTGTGGCGCAGTCTGGTAGCGCACCTCGTTCGCATCGAGGGGGTCTGGGGTTCAAATCCCCACAGGTCCACCGCAGCTGAGAGCCCCGCCCGGAGAGATCCGGGCGGGGCTCTTTGGCGTGTGTGGCGGTGATCGCGGGGCTAGGGTCCGGGGATGAACGCCATAGGGGTGCGCGGTGTCACGTTGGAGTACGACGACTTCGGGGCGGCGGACGGGGCGGTGGTGGTGCTCGTGCACGGGCATCCGTTCGACCGCACGTTGTGGGAACCGCAGGCGGGGGCGCTCACGGGGGCCGGGTGGCGGGTCGTCGCGCCTGATCTGCGGGGGTACGGGCGGAGCGGGGTCACGCCGGGGAGGGTGCTGCTCGCGGACTTCGCCGACGACCTCGCGGCGCTGCTCGACCACCTGGGCGTGGAGCGGGCGGTGGTCGGCGGGGTGTCCATGGGAGGGCAGATCGCGATGGAGTTCCGCGGTCGCCATCCGCGGCGGGTGCGGGGGCTCGTCCTGTCGGACACCTCCGCGCGGGCGGAGAGCGCCGAGGGGAAGGCGTTCCGCAACGCGCTGGCCGACCGGCTGCTCGCGGAGGGGATGGACGGCTACGCGGGAGAGGTCATCGACAAGATGCTCGCCGCGTACAACGTCGCCGCGATGCCCGAAGTCGCGGAACACGTCCTCGGGATGATGCGCGCCACCGATCCGCGCGGTGCCGCGGCGGCCCTGCGCGGACGGGCCGAACGGCCGGACTACGCGGACACGTTGCGGTCCGTCGAGGAGCCGGTCCTGGTCGTCGTCGGCGCGGACGACGTCTACACGCCGGTCGCGGAGGCGGAGGCGATCCGCGGCCTCGTGCCGCACGCGCGGTTGGCCGTCGTGGAGGGCGCAGGGCACCTGCCCGGTGCGGAGCAGCCCGCGCGCTTCAACGCCGTCCTGCTCGACTTCCTCGCCCATGAGGTGGCCGGCCGTGACTGACCCGCACCCGCTGCTCGCCTACTTCACCGACGCCTTCGAGGGGCGCTTCCCGCCGTGCGACGGGGAGGTGACCGTCCTGCCGGCACTGAGCGGCGGCCTGGAGTGCTCGGTCGGGTTCACCGGGCACGCGGTGGTCGCCACCTCCGTGCCGGCGCCCGAAGTGCACTCCCTCAAGCCCGACGGGTTCGGCGGGTCGTTCGCACCGGACTTCCTGAGAGCGCTGGCCGGACCCGGCGGCGAGATCGGCTGCATCGACGCGACGCTCGCAGCGCCGGGCGTGGGCGGTCCGCCGCGGCTCGCGGAGCTGGGCGCCGAGGCCGACGACCATCCGCGGGTCCGCTACGCGCGCGGGCTGCGGACCGGCGTGCGGGTGTACGGCGACGACCGCGGCCTGGTCACGCTGTCGGCCGGTCTCGCCGGACGGCGCGAGCTGAGCATCGAGCTGCACGCGCCCGAGCGCGGGGGCCGGGGAGCGGGGCGGGGGCTGCTCGCCGACGCGCTCTCGCTGGTCCCGGAGGGCGAGCCGGTCTTCGCCGCGGTGTCACCGGGCAACGCCCGCTCGCTGCGCGCCTTCCTGGCCTGCGGGTTCGTCCCCCTGGGCAGCGAGGCCGTGCTCCGGCCCGAACGACCACGCCCCGACCCGCGCCCCGACCCAAGCACCGCGCCGCACCCCGGCCCACCCCCCGCCCCGCACCCCTGACCGTCCGCGGTCACCCGGACGGGCCGGGCCCGGGAGACAGCCGCAAGGCCGTCCGGTTGGCTGGAGCGATGGGTGATCGCGGGCTCGGCGCGGTGGACAGGCGGGTGTTCCGGTGGGTGGCGGGGCTGCCGGAGGCACCCGCGCTCGACCGCGGGCTGCGGGGGCTGAGCCGGGCGGCGGACCACGGGCGGCTGTGGGGCGGCTGCGCGGGGGTCCTCGCGGCCGTCGGCGGGCACCGGGCGCGGCGGGCCGCGGCACGGGGCCTGGCGGCCGTCACGGTGGCCTCGGTGACCGCGAACACGGTCGCGAAGTGGACCGTCGGACGGCGGCGCCCGGCGCTGGCCGGGGTGCCGGTCGGACGGCGCCTCGGCCGGCAGCCGGCGACGCTGTCGTTCCCGTCCGGCCACTCCGCCTCCGCGGCCGCGTTCGTGACCGGCGTCGCGCTGGAGTCGACCCGCTACGGCGCCCTGCTGGCACCGGTCGCCGCGGCCGTCGCGTTCTCCCGGGTGTGGACCGGCGTGCACTACCCCGGCGACGTCCTCGCCGGCTGCGCGCTCGGCGCCGGCGCAGCCCTGGTGACCTGCAGGTACTGGCCGCCGCGCCCGCAGCGCGCCGTCCCGCACCGGACGCCCGGCGACGCGCCCGCCCTGCCCGGCGGACGGGGCCTGGGCATCCTCGTCAACACCGGCGCGGGCGGCGGCGGGTCCGTCGACGCGGCCGTAAGGCTCCGGGCGCTGCTGCCGGGTGCGGACGTCGTCGAGTGCGGGCCGGGCGACGACCTGGGGCGGCTGCTCGACGAGGCGGCCGGCGGGGCCGCGCTCGGGGTGTGCGGCGGGGACGGGACGGTGAACGCGGCGGCCGGTGTGGCCTGCGCGCGCGGCCTGCCGCTCGCGGTGTTCCCCGGGGGCACGCTCAACCACTTCGCCGGCGACCTGGGGGTGCAGGTCTTCGAGGACACCGCGGAGGCGGTGGTCGCGGGAGAGGCGGTCCGGGTGGACCTCGCGGAGGCGGTCGCGGAGGGCGGGGAGGGTCCCGAGGAGGCGTTCCGCTTCCTGAACACGTTCGGGATCGGCCTGTACCCCGAGCTGGTGCGGCGGCGCGAGGCCCTTGAGGGGCGGATCGGGAAGTGGCCGGCCGCGGCGGTCGCGCTGGCGCGGGTGCTGCGCGGGGCGGTCCCCATGGAGGTGACGATCGACGGCGAGCCGCGCCGCGTCTGGCTGCTGTTCGCGGGGAACTGCGACTACGCGCCCGCCGGCTTCGCCCCCGCCTACCGGCCGCGGCTCGACGACGGCCTGCTCGACCTGCGCGCGGTCGACGCCCGGCACCGCCTCGCCCGCACCCGCGCGGTGCTCGCCGCGTTGACCGGCACGCTGGGGCGGTCACCGGTCTACGAGTCCGCGCTGGCGCCCGAGGTGCGGATCGGGGGCCTTGAGGGCATCTCCCACCTCGCCCACGACGGCGAGGCGGCCTCCGCGCCCGACGCGTTGTACGTCCGCAAGCGGCCCCGAGCACTCACCGTCTACTGCCCGGCCGTCCCGGCGGACGAGGTCGTCCAGCGCGCGCGGGCGGCGGCGGGGATCATGCGGTTGCGGCGCAGGCGGACGGGGTAGCGGGCCGTTTTCGCACGGGCATCCTGACGCGGGGAGCGCCCTGCGGAGCCGCGGTCCAGGACCCTTCGCGCGGAACGCAGGCCCCAGGTCCAGGACCCCGCCGCGCTGAACGCGCACCGCGCACCGCGAACCACGCACCGCGTACCCGCCACGCGCCTCCGACCGGTCTCAGAGCGCCTTCGCGTAGCACCGGCTGTTGTCGTACTCCCGGTAGTAGCCGAACTTCACGCACTGCGCGTAGCCGCTCGACTCGTAGAGCGCGATCGCCTCCGGCTGCTTGGTGCCGGTCTCCAGGACCATGCGCAGCCGGCCGGCCGCGCGGGCGTCCTCCTCGAGCGCGGCGAGCAGCCGCCGCGCGAGGCCGAGGCCGCGTGCCTCGGGGACGACGTACATGCGCTTCAGCTCGGCGTCGCCGTCGGTGTACCCCTCGGCCGCGTTGCCGTCCTGCCCGCGCCAGCCGCCCGTCGCGACGGGGCGCTCCTGGCTGTCGTACGCCATCAGGTAAAGGCCGCGGGGCGGCATGAACATCGTGGCCTCGAGGTGGGTGACGTCGCCGCCGTCGCCGTAGCGCTCGGCGTACTCGAGCTGGACGGCGTCGTTGAGCTTCACTGCGTCGGGGTGGTCGTACGGGACCGGGGTGATGCGCATGTGTTCGAGTTTATGGGGTTTGTCGAGTGCTACGGGGCACGGGTTATCGTGCCGGGATGCTCACTGTCACCTCGGTCAATGTGAATGGTCTGCGGGCCGCCGCGAAGAAGGGGTTCGTGGAGTGGCTGGACGCCACCGCCGCGGACGTCGTCTGCCTGCAGGAGGTGCGGGCGGAGCCGCAGCAGCTGCCCGAGGCGGTGCGGCGGCCGGACGCATGGCACACCGTGCACGCGCCGGCGGCGGCGAAGGGGCGGGCCGGGGTGTCGGTGTACACGCGCCGCGAGCCCGAGCGGGTGCAGGTCGGTTTCGGGGCCGCGGAGTTCGACGAGAGCGGGCGGTACGTCGAGATCGACCTCCCTGGGGTGACGGTCGCCTCGCTGTACCTGCCGTCCGGCGAGGTCGGCACGGAGCGGCAGTCGGAGAAGGAGCGCTTCATGGCCGCGTTCCTGCCGTACCTCGTGGAGCTGCGGTCACGCGCGGCGGCGAACGGGCGGGACGTCCTGGTGTGCGGTGACTGGAACATCGCGCACCAGGAGGCCGATCTGAAGAACTGGCGCGCCAACCGCAAGAGCTCCGGGTTCCTGCCGGAGGAGCGGGAGTGGCTGTCGCGGGTCTTCGACGAGGCGGGCTACGCGGACGTCGTCCGCGCGCTGCACCCGGGGGTGGAGGGTCCGTACTCGTGGTGGTCCTACCGGGGCCGGGCGTTCGACAACGACACGGGATGGCGCATCGATTACCACGTGGCAACGGAGCGGCTGGCCGGGCGGGCGGTCAAGGGATGGGTGGAGCGGGCGGCGACCCACGAGGAGCGGTGGTCCGACCACGCGCCGGTGTCCGTCGCGTACGACCTCTAGGAGTCGCGTACGACCTCTCCAGGAGAGGCCTTTCGGCCGGGCTCCGAGAAAACGGCATCCCGCGCGCGCAGGCGCACCTCAAGGACGCCTCCGCGCGCGCGAAAGGCGCGCCCCGGGAAGTACCCACCGGGGCGCGCCTTTTCATGCCGTCCCAGCGGACAGCCGCGCGTCAGCGGTCGAAGCGGTCCCGCTGGTCCTGCATGTCGTGCATCTCGTCGTCCGCGCGGTCACGGCCCTGCTGCTGACGCTCGCGGGCCTCGTCCTTGGCCTGGCCGGACTTCTGCTTGGCCTGGTCGGCGAGGTCCTGCGCCTTGTCCTTGAACTGGTCGGCAATACCCATGGTCTTCACTCCTGAAGGTGGGGGGTGTCGGCGCCGAGGGGCGGTTTCCCCTGCGGCTCGATCAGCGTGACACGGGCCGACACACCGCGCATTTCGATCAGTGACGGAGTGTGTTCCGAGCGTGTTCGTCGGCCTCCCCACCTGCACCGACGAGGCCGGTGGGCACCTCGTCGAGCCGGTCGGCGAAGCGGTTCATCTCGCGGCCGCCGACGGTCCCGATCAGGGCGGGCAGGTACCCGCGGACGGGCTGCATGCCGCGCAGCCACCACTGGCCGTAGACGTGCGCGGAGCGGCGCTCGATGCCGGTGACCAGGCGGTCGACCGCCGGGCTGAGCGGGTAGGTCTTGTTCGCCGGCCACGGCAGCCTGGCGCGCAACTCCCGCATGACGTCGTGCCGGTCGGCGCCGCGGACCATGTCGGTGTCGGTCCAGGAGAGGTAGCCGACGCCGACCCCGACGCCCTGGGGGGCGACCTCGGCCCGCAGGCAGTGCGCGAACGCCTCCACGCCGGACTTGGAGGCGCAGTAGGCGCTCATCATCGGCGCGGGGGTGATCGCCGCGAGGGAGGCGATCTGCAGGAGGTAGCCGCGGGTCTCGGCGAGGTGCGGCAGGAAGGCGCGGGCGGTGACCGCGGAGCCGACGAGGTTGACCTCGATCACCCGCCGCCAGGAGTCCGGGTCGGACGCGGCGAACGGGCCGCCGCTCGCCACCCCGGCGTTGGCGACGACGACGTCCACCCGCCCGAACCGCTCCTTGACCTCGCCGGCCACCCGGGCGACCGCCTCGGGGTCGGTGACGTCGGCGTGCCAGTGGTCGCTGTCGGTGTGCAGACGGCCCGTCACCCGCTTCAACTCCTCGGGTTCCAGGCCCACCAGGGCGATCCGGGCGCCGCGTGCGGAGAGCTTGCGGGCGAGCAGTTCGCCCACTCCCCGCGCGCCGCCGGTGACGACCGCGACCCGGTTCTCCAGGGGGGAGGTGCTGACGGCGCTCATACGGTCTCCTTGGTGGCCGGTCGGTCGGAGGTCGGGTTCAGGTACGCGGCCGCCAGGTCGCGGATCGCCTGCGTCACCGCTTCGGGGGCCTCCATGGGGGTCATGTGCCCCATGCCGGGCAGCAACAGCAGGCCGGTGCAGTGCGGGAGTTCCCCGGCGAGCCGGCGGGCGTGGGGGAGCGGGGTGAGCCGGTCGACGCTGCCGGCGATCACGGCGGTCGGCACCGTGAGGCGGCCGACGTTCTCGTCCAGGGCGACCGCGTCGAGCACGTGCGCCCAGTCCGCGCGGGGTCCGCGCGGACACGCCGCGACGATCCTGGTGGCCGCCGCGACCCGCGCGGGCGGCGTCGCGGGGCCCATGGTGATGTACTTGATCAGCTTCCTGGACAGCGGTGTGACCGGGCCGTACGGCGCCCGCGTCGACAGCAGCGACCGCGTCAGGCGGGCGCGCAGGGCGCTCTCCCGCAGCAGCGGTACGACCCGGGACTCGTCCACCAGCCGCCCCGAGCCCGTGCTGCACAACAGCGCCGCCGCCGCGTGCTCCTCGAAGCGCGGCCGGCCGGCGGCGGACATGATCGTCATGCCGCCCATGGAGTGGCCCGCGATCACCGCCTTCTCGCCGGGTGCGAGCGTCGTCGCGAGCACGGCCTCCAGGTCGTCGGCGAGGGCGGTGGTCGAGGCGGGTCCGTGGGGGGAGCGGCCGTGGCCGCGCTGGTCGTAGGCGATCACGCGGAAGTCGGGCGTCAGGGCGTCGATCTGCTCGGCCCAGAACGTGGTGTTGCAGGTCCAGCCGTGGGCGAGGACGACGGGCGGTGCGGAGGCGGGGCCGTACACCTCGACGTGGACGGGGTGGCCGTCCGTGGAGAGGGCGGTGAGGTCGCGAGCGGTGGTCATGGGATCAGCTCCGAAATCGTCAACCTAGAGGGGCGGTTCAGCGGGGCGCGGGCACTGCGCGGAGCCCCGGCGCGGGTGTGCGCGCGGACCGCAGGACCGTGTACTCCGCGAGGTCCACGCGCCGGGTCTCCTTGCGGAACGCCGACGTCGTGCCCGGCCAGATCGTCGTGTTGCGGCCGTTGGCGTCGAGGTACCAGCTGTCGCAGCCGCCGGTCTTCCAGACGGTGCGGGCCATGCGGTCCTGGACGCCGTGGTTCCAGGCGTGCACCGCGGTGGGCCGCGCGTCGAGGGCGACCCGCTCGCCGGAGCGCCCCTTGAGGGCGTCCAACTGCTTCACGTAGTCGGCCAGGTAGTTCAGTTGCGACTCGATCATGAGGATCATCGACGAGTTCCCGAGGCCGGTGTTCGGCCCGATGATCGTCATCCAGTTGGGGAACCCCGCCGCCGTCGCGCCCCGCAGCGCCGCCATGCCGTCCTTCCACGACTCCGCGAGCGTCTGACCGCCGGCGCCCACCACGCGTTCGGCGATCGGCATGTCGGTGACGCGGAAGCCGGTCCCGAAGACGATGACGTCCGCCTCGACCGACGTGCCGTCCGCGGCGACCAGCGTGCTGCCGCGGACCTCCTTCAGGCCGGAGGCGACGACGTCCACGTTGGGCCGGGCCAGCGCCGGATAGTAGGAGTTGGACAGCAGGATGCGCTTGCAGCCGATGCGGTAGTCCGGGGTCAGCGCGGCCCGCAGCGCGGGGTCCTCGACGTGCTGGTGGAGGTTGCGCACGGCGAGTTTCTCCACCCGGCCGAGCACCCCGGGGTACTTGGTGAACGCGCCGACCTGCACCTCCCTGATGCCCCAGAGGATCCCGCGCCGCGCCTTCGCCGTCGCCGGCAGCGCGCGGTGCAGCGCGCGCTCGGCGGCGGTGATCTCGCGGTCGACGCGCGGCAGCACCCAGGGCGGGGTGCGCTGGAAGAGGGTGAGGCGGCCGACCTCGGGCTGGATCGACGGCACGATCTGGATCGCCGACGCGCCGGTCCCGATCATCGCGACCCGCTTGCCGCGGAGGTCGGCGTTGTGGTCCCAGCGGGCCGAGTGGAACACCTCGCCGTCGAAGGTGTCCAGGCCGGGAATGTCGGGAATGCTCGGGTCGGAGAGCGGGCCGGTCGCGGCGACGACCACGTCGGCGGTCAAGGAGCCCTGGGCGGTGTCGACCTCCCAGTGCAGGGCGTCGGCGTCCCACCGCATCCGCTTCACCTCGCAGCCGAGGCGGATGTGCGGGCGCAGGCCGAAGGTGTCGGCGACGCGCTCCAGGTAGGCGCGGATGTGCTCCTGCCCGGAGAAGGTGCGCGGCCAGTCGGGGTTCGGGGCGAACGAGAAGGAGTACAGGTGGGAGGGGACGTCGCAGGCGCAGCCCGGGTAGCTGTTGTCGCGCCAGGTGCCGCCGACCGCGTCCGCGCGCTCCAGGACGACGAAGTCGGTGACGCCCTCGCGGCGCAGGCGGACCGCGGCGCCGAGGCCGCCGAAGCCGCTGCCGATCACCGCGACGCGGACGTGTTCGGGGTCGTGCTTGCTCATTCCTGCGCCTCCCGCGAGTCTGCGACTCTGCCAGTAATCACTGGCGTGATACGTCGGAGCGTAGGGCAGGTTCGTACCGGCCGGTAGGGGTGCGGCACGGAAAGTTACCGGCGGTACGACGTAGGCTGCGGGGGTGAGTTCGGGACGGTCGGCACGGGAATTCCGCATGGCGGAGCTGGCGGAGGCGGCGGGGGTGCCGGTCCGCACGGTCCGCTACTACCGCGAGCGCAGGCTGCTGCCGCCGCCGCGGCGCGAGGGCCGGATCGCCTGGTACGACGAGCACCACCTGGCACGTCTGCGGACCGTGGGGGCGCTGCTCGAACGGGGGCACACGCTGTCGGGGATCGCGGACCTGGTGGAGACCTTCGAGAGCGGCCGGTCGGTCGGGTCGTTGCTGGGGGCGCCGTCACCGGCGCCGTCGGAGGAGGAGCAGGTCCGGCTGACCCCCGAGGAGCTCGCCGACCGCTTCGCGGGCTCCGTCACCCCGGAGAACCTCGCGACGGCGCTGCGGCTGGGCTACCTCGCGGTCGACGGCGACGAGGTCGTCCACGTCAGCCGCCGGTTGCTGGACATCTCCTCCGCGCTGGTCCGCGAG
This sequence comes from Streptomyces sp. NPDC060194, assembly GCF_042728285.1. Classification (NCBI taxonomy): domain Bacteria; kingdom Bacillati; phylum Actinomycetota; class Actinomycetes; order Kitasatosporales; family Streptomycetaceae; genus Streptomyces; species Streptomyces sp. NPDC060194. The sequence goes on from NZ_JBHWZH010000075.1 coordinate 22,128, forward strand.
GGCGTGCCGCTGTCGGCGGTGATGGCCGTCGGGGCGGAGGTGCGGGGCCACGCGGAGGCGCTGGCGGGGGCGTTCGCCGCGCTGCTCTCCGCGCACGTCGGGGTGGAACGCGCCGTCGTGCTGCGGCCGTTGGCCAAGGGCGTCGTCGAGGCGGAGCTGTCCCTGGCCCTCGACCGGCGGTTCGCCGCGCGCGACGGGGGCGCGTCCGGCGGGGAGGCATCCGACGGGGGCGCACCCGGCGAAGGCGCGCGCCCCGCGGACGTGCGCCACCGGTAGGCGCGCCGCCCCACGCCCCGCGGCTCCTCACCGCTCCGGCAGCACCGGCCGGCTCCGGTCCGGCACGTCGTCGTACGACGGCGCCTCCGCGGCCGGCTGGGACTCCAGGAGGGACAGCGCCACCCGCACCGCCGTGTCCAGCTGCGCGTACCGCCCCTCCGCCCAGTCCAGCGGCGTCCTCAGGGACTCGATGTCCGGGTCGACGCCGTGGTTCTCCACCGACCACCCGTAGGCGTCGAACCAGGCCGCGTTCATCGGCACCGTGATGACGGTCCCGTCGCCGAGGGCGTGGCGGCCGGTCATGCCGACGACGCCGCCCCAGGTGCGCTGGCCGACGACGGGGCCGAGCGGCAGGACGCGGAACGCCGCGGTGATCATGTCGCCGTCGGAGGAGGTGGCCTCGTCGGCGAGCGCGACGAGCGGCCCGCGCGGGGCGTTGGCGGCGTAGGAGACGGCCTGGGCGTCGCGGGTGAGGTCCCAGCCGATGATGCGGCGGGTGAGGGTCTCCACGACGAGCTGGCTGATGTGGCCGCCGGCGTTGCCGCGGACGTCGACGATGAGCGCGGGCAGGTCGACCTGGCCGCGCAGGTCGCGGTTGAACTGGGCCCAGCCGGAGCCGCCCATGTCGGGGATGTGCAGGTAGCCGCAGCGGCCGCCGGACAGCTCGCGGACGACGTCGCGGCGCTTGGCGACCCAGTCCTGGTAGCGCAGGGGCCGGTCGTCGACGAGCGGCACGACCGCGATGCGGCGGTCGCGGCCGGGGCTCTCGGCGGTGGTGAAGGTGAGCTCGACGGTGGTGCCGCCGGCGCCGGCGAGGAGGGGGTAGGGGCCGGTGACGGGGTCGACGGGGCGGCCGTCGACGTGGGTGAGGACGGCGCCCTCGCGGATGCCGGCGCCGGCGAGGGGGGAGCGGGCGCGGGAGTCGGAGGAGTCGCCCGGGAGGATGCGGGAGATCCGCCACCGGCCCTCGTGGCAGGTGAGGTTGGCGCCGAGGAGGCCCTGGGCGCGCTGGTAGTGCGGCGGGCCCTCGTTGCGGCGGGCGGGGGTGACGTAGGCGTGCGAGGTGCCGAGTTCGCCGAGGACCTCGCGCAGCAGGTCGGCGAACTCGTCGGGGGAGGCGACGCGTTCGAGGAGCGGGCGGTACTGGTCGAGGACCGCGGTCCAGTCGACGCCGCTCATGCCCGGGTCCCAGAACAGCGCGCGGACGATCCGCCCGGCCTCGTCGTAGGCCTGCCGCCACTCGGCGCCCGGGTCGACCTCGTGGAGGATCCGCCGCAGGTCGAGGTAGGTGGTGGTGTCGTTGTCGCCGGGCTCGGTGGCGGGCACGGCCCGCAGCTCGCCGTCCTCGGAGACGACCAGGCGGGTGCCGTCGCCGCTGACGGAGAAGCCGTCGAGCCCGGCCGCGAGCTCGGTGCGGCGCGCCTTGGGGAGGTCGAAGTGCTCCAGGGTGGGGCGGCCGGACATGTCCGAGGGGTTGGCGAAGGTCTCGCCGAGCGCGCCGGAGATGGGCCAGCGCAGCCACACCAGGCCGCCGCCGCCGACCGGGGCGAGCGAGGAGTACTTGGAGGCGGGGACGGGGAACGGGAAGACCCGCTCGCACAGCCCCTCGACCTCGACGACGGTGCTGACCGGCGCGTCGGCGGCTCCGTCGGGGCCGCCGTGCTCCAGCGGGTCCAGACCGCCGGCCGCGGGCCGCCCGTCGGGGGACAGGGCGAACGGGGAGGGGGTCGCGGACGACAGCGGGACCAGGTAGGGGCGGCAGCCGAGCGGGAAGGACATGCCGCCGGTGTGGACGTCGTAGACGGGGTCGAAGCCGCGCCAGGAGAGGAAGGCGAGGTAGCGGCCGTCGCTGGTGAAGACCGGGTTCTCGTCCTCGAAACGGCCGTTGGTGACGTCGAGGGGGGTGCGGGAGGCGGCGTCGGGGCCGCCCACGCGGACCAGGCGGATCTTGCGCAGGGTGCGGCCGATGCCGGGGTGGGACCAGGTCAGCCAGCCGCCGTCGGGGGAGAACGCGAGGTGCGAGACGGGGCCGTTGACCGACCGCGTCACCTCGTAGCCCTCGGCCTCCGCGGCGCCGGGGCGGGGGACGCCGAGGATCAGCAGCCGGCCGTCGTGGGTGGCGACGGCGAGCCGCGAGCCCTCGGGGTCGGAGACCAGTTCGGCGACGCGGCCCAGCTCGCCCGCCGCGAGCCGCCGGGCGGGCTGGGCGCCGGACGCGCGGGGGAGCGCGGCGATCTCGACGGCGTCCTCGCCCTCGGCGTCGGTGACGTAGGCGATCTCGCCGGTCTCGCCGAGCATCTCCGGCAGCCGGACCCGGACGCCCGGCGTGGCGGCGAGGGTGCGGGCCGGGCCGTCGCGGTGGGTGAGCCAGTACAGGCTGCCGCGCACGGTCACCGCGCTGGCCCGCCCGGTCGGGTCGACGGCGACGGCGCTCACGTGCTGCGCGGCGGGCACCTGGTAGGTGCGGCGGCCGGCGCGGGGGCCGCCGAGGCGGACGTCGAGGCGGCGCGGGACGGCGGCCGGGTCGGCGAGGTCGTCGGCGAGCCAGAGGTCCCCGGCGTGCTGGTAGACCACGCGGGCGCCGTCGGAGGAGGCGTGGCGGGCGTAGAACTCGGCGTGGTCGGTGTGGCGGCGCAGGTCGGAGCCGTCCGGGGCGACGGAGTAGAGGTTGCCGACGCCCTCGTGGTCGGAGAGGAACGCGACCCGGCCGGCCACGAGCATGGGGGAGGAGAGGTGCCCGGCGAGGTCGGGCACCAGCCGGACGAAGCTCTCCTCCGGCTTGTGGTGCAGCCAGAGCCGGCCGGTCGCCCCGCCGCGGTAGCGCTTCCAGGCGGCCGGTTCGTGCGGGGGAGTGCCGGTGAGCAGCAGCGTGTGGCCCTCGCGGGCGGCGAGGTGGGAGACGGGCCCCCAGGGGAGCCTGCGGCCCGGCGAGCCGTCGGTCGGCAGGTCGTACGCCCAGGAGAAGTGGGCGAACGGCTGGCCGTGCGAGGCGACCGCCAGGATGTGCCCCTCCTCGGTCCATCCGCAGACCCGCGTGTCGGTGGCGCCCCAGTACGTCAGCCGCCGCGAGGGGCCGCCGTCGACGGGCACGAGGTGCACCTCGGGGTCGAGGCTGCGCCACGAGGTGTACGCGATCTGGCTTCCGTCCGGCGAGAACCTCGGGTGGTCGATCCGGGTCCGGTCGACCGTGAGCCGCCACGCCCGCTCCGGCGCCGCGCCGGGGGCCGTCAGGGGGGCCAACCAGAGGTCGTCCTCGGCCGCGAAGCAGACGAGGTCGCCGTGGAGATGAGGGAAACGCAGGTAGCCGCTCACCCGACCATGCTTTTCCGCTTCCGCAGCCCCGGCAACTCGAACACAGGGGGCGAAAGTTCCCCCGAGGGGCGTGACCCAGGACACGTACGAAACGGTTTCGTTTCGCTAAGTCCGTCGGGTACCGTCTTAAGCGTACGAAACCGTTTCGTACGAGCCGTGAACTGTCACCGACCGGAGGTGTGATGATGGCGTGCGTGGCAACGACGCGACGCAGCAGGATCACGCCCGAGCGTGAGAACGAGCTCTACGAGGCCGTTCTCGAGCTGCTCCGGGAGGTGGGGTTCGAGGCCCTCACCATGGACGCCGTCGCGAGCCGGACCCGGTCCAGCAAGGCCACCCTCTACCGCCAGTGGGGGAGCAAGGCCGAACTGGTCGTCAAGGCGCTGCGCCGGAGCGTGAAGCCGCTCAGCGCGGTCGACATCAACACGGGGTCGCTCCGCGGCGACCTGCGCGCGATGGTCGCCATGTGCGACGACCACGTGCTCGAGCAGGAGAACGCGCTGATGCGCGGTCTCGTGCACGCCGCGCACGCCGATCCCGAACTCCTCGCGGCCTTCCGCGAGCTGCTGATCGAGCCCGAGGTCGACGGTTTCACGGTGATGCTGCGGCGCGCGGTCGACCGGGGCGAGATCAGCCCCGACTGCCCGGCGCTGCGGTTCGGCGTCCACATGATGATGGGCGCCTTCGTCACCCACCAGATGATCGAGGACCGGCCGGCCGACGCAGGCTTCCTGTCCGAGTACATCGACGCCGTGGTCCTCCCCGCCCTCGGCGCCTGAGCACGGCCGCACGCAGCACGCCGCGGCACCTCACGGCACGCCACGCCCCGGGCGCTCCCGGGCGCGCCGCGCACCCGCGCGACACCCCCGCATCACCTGACGCGCCGCTCTCGTCGTCGGGCTGATCCACCACGCCCCGATCCGACCCCCGTCAGCGACTGGAGTTACGCCCCCGTGGCCACCTTCCTCTACAAGCTCGGCCGCCTGTCCTTCAGGCGACGCCGCTACGTCCTGCTCGTCTGGGTGGCCCTGTTGGGCCTGGCCGGTTTCGGCGCCGCCTCGGCCGCCACCGCCACCACCAGCTCCTTCTCGATCCCCGGCACGGAGTCGCAGAAGGCCTTCGACCTGCTCGAGAAGCGCTTCCCCGACGGCAACGCGGAGGGCGCCACCGCCCGCGTCGTCCTGAAGGCGCCGGCCGGCGAGAAGATGACCGACCCGGACCACAAGGCCGAGGTCGCGCAGCTCTCCAAGGACCTGAACGGCGGCTCCGACCAGGTCGCGGCCGTCTCCGACCCGTACAAGACGGGAGGGGTCAGCCGGAAGGGCGACATCGCCTACCTGACCGTGAACTACAAGGTCAACGGGATGGAGCTGACGGAGGCCGACCGCGAGGCGCTCACCGACGCCGGCGCGGAGGCCCGTGACGCCGGGCTGACCGTCGAGATCGGCGGCGACGCGCTCCAGGCGATCCCGGAGACCGGCACCGGCGAGATCATCGGCGTCGCGATCGCCGCCGTCGTCCTCGTCGTCACCTTCGGCTCGCTGGTCGCCGCCGGACTGCCGCTGGTCACCGCCCTGATCGGGGTCGGCATCGGGGTCTCCACGGTCACCGCGCTCGCCAACGTCCTCGACCTCGGCTCCACCACCGCCACCCTGGCCACGATGATCGGCCTCGCCGTCGGCATCGACTACGCGCTCTTCATCGTCTCGCGCTACCGCGCCGAGCTGGCCGAGGGCCGCGAGCGCGAGGAGGCCGCGGGCCGGGCCGTCGGCACGGCCGGTTCGGCGGTCGTCTTCGCCGGCCTCACCGTCGTCATCGCCCTGGTGGGCCTCGCCGTGGTGGACATCCCGATGCTCACCAAGATGGGTGTGGCCGCGGCCGGCACCGTCGCCATCGCCGTCCTCATCGCGCTGACCCTGGTCCCGGCGATGATCGGCTTCGTCGGCAAGCGCGTCTTCGGCCGCAAGGCCCGCGCGGCCATGGAGGCGGCCCGCACCGCGGCCCCCGAGGCCGACAAGCCCGCCGAGAAGCCCAACATGGGCACCCGCTGGGCCCGCTTCGTCCTGCGCCGCCCGGTCGCCGTGCTGCTCACCGCCGTCGTCGGCCTCGGCGTGATCGCCGTGCCCGTCGGCTCCCTGGAGATGGGCCTGCCGGACGACGGCTCGCAGCCGGAGTCCACCACCCAGCGCAAGGCCTACGACCTGCTCTCCGACGGCTTCGGCCCCGGCTTCAACGGCCCGCTCCTGACCGTCGTCGACGGCACCGGGGCGAAGGACGCCAAGGGCGCGGCGCAGCGCACGGCCGACGAGATCAAGAAGCTCGACGGCGTCGCCGCCGTCACCCCGCCGGTGCCCAACAAGGCCGGCGACACCTACATGGTCACCGTGATCCCGAAGTCCGAGCCGTCCTCCATCGCGACGGAGGACCTCGTCCACGAGATCCGCGAGACCGGCGCCGAGCTGGGCTCCGACACCGGGGCCGAGGTGCTGGTCACCGGCGCCACCGCGATGAACATCGACTTCAGCGAGAAGATGAACGACGCGCTGCTGCCCTACCTGGCGCTCGTCGTCGGCCTCGCGTTCCTGCTCCTGATGGTCGTCTTCCGCTCGGTCCTCGTCCCGCTCAAGGCCGCGCTCGGCTTCCTGCTCTCGGTGCTCGCCGCGCTCGGCGCCGTCGTCGCGGTCTTCCAGTGGGGCTGGCTGTCGGGGGTGTTCGGGGTCGAGGAGACCGGCCCGATCATGTCGATGATGCCGATCTTCATGGTCGGCGTGGTCTTCGGTCTGGCGATGGACTACGAGGTCTTCCTCGTCACCCGGATGCGCGAGGCGTACGTCCACGGCGCCCGCCCGGGCGAGGCCGTCGTGACCGGTTTCCGCTACAGCGCGCGGGTGGTCACCGCCGCCGCCGTCATCATGATCGCGGTCTTCGCGGGCTTCATCACGGCCGGCGACTCGATGATCAAGATGATCGGCTTCGGGCTCGCGATCGCCGTCCTGTTCGACGCGTTCGTGGTCCGCATGACGATCGTCCCGGCCGTGCTCGCCCTGCTGGGGCGCCGGGCCTGGTGGCTGCCGAAGTGGCTCGACAAGGCGCTGCCGTCGGTGGACGTCGAGGGCGAGGCGCTCGCCCGCCGCGACGCCTCGAAGGGCGACGACCGCGAGCCGGCGCTCGTCTGACGCGCACGGCCTGACGCACAGGGCCCGGACGGGCGGCCTCGGCC
>NZ_JBHWZH010000076.1:0-28926 GCF_042728285.1 Streptomyces sp. NPDC060194
GCGATCGCCCGGGTGGCCGGGCGCTCGCCGCTCGTGGCCGGGCCGTCACCGGGGGGGAGGGGCTAGGGTCGGGAGGCATGAAGATTGCGTTCTCCACCCTCGGTGTCCCCGGCATCTCCGTCCCCGACGCGGCCCGGCTCGCGGCCGAGCACGGCTACCACGGGGTGGAGTTGCGCGCGCATCCCGAGGAGGCGCTGCACGCGGGCAGCACGGCGGAGGAGCGGGCCTCCGCCGTGGAGGAGTTCAAGGCGGCGGGCGTCGAGATCCTCGGCGTCGCCGGGTACGCGAAGGTCGCCGCGGCGGGTGACGACGCACCGGTCGAGGCGGAGCTGCGGGAGCTGGTCGCCCTCGCCCGGGACCTGGGCGCCCCGTACGTCCGGGTCTTCCCCGGCGCGGACGGCGCCCCGCGCGAGGAGGCCGACGCGACGGCGGCCCGCCGGCTCGGCGCGGTGGCCCCCGTCGCCGCGGACAGCGGCGTACGGGTGCTCCTGGAGACCCACGACTCGCACCGCACCGGCGCCGACGCCGCCCGCGTCCTCGGCCCCGTCGGCCACCGCAACGTCGGCGCCCTGTGGGACGTCATGCACACCTGGCTCGGCGGCGAGGACCCGGAGTCGACCTACGCCGTCCTCTCCCCGCACCTCGGCTACGTGCAGGTCAAGGACATCGCCTCGGCCGACGACATCGCCCCCGTCCCCCTCGGCGCCGGCGTCCTCCCCCTCGCCGAGACCCTCGAACTCCTCAGCCGCGAGGGCTGGGACGGCTGGCTCTGCTGGGAGTACGAGAAGCGCTGGCACCCCGACGCCCCCGCCCTCCCCGCCCTCCTGACGGCAGGCCGCGAACACCTCCTCCGCCTCCTGACGGAGTCCGCGTAACGGCACCGCGCCCGGGAGGGCGAACCCATGGCTGCGCCTACACCAGTTCCGTGATCCCCTCCCGCCACTCCGGGCGGGACTCGGAGCCCACCTGCGTCCAGTACTCGCGGCCCCGCACCACCCGGCCGTCCTCGACCGTCCAGAAGGAGGCCGCGCGGAAGAGGCCGAGGTCGTCGTGGGGGACCTCCACCTCGGAGGCGACCTCGTCCCCCTCGGCGACGATCCGCAGCACGCGGATCGACCAGCCCGCGGGGTACTCGCTGTTGACCGCGACGAAGTTCTCCGCCCCGACGATCCGCTCCCGGCTGAGGGGCCACTCGACCACGACGTCGCCGGCGACCAGCTCCGCCACGCCCGCCCAGTCGCGCGCCTGGATGCGGTCCCACAGGGCCTCGACGACACTCTTCGCTTCCATGGTCCGCACTGTCGCACGCGCCACTGACAACGCGGCCCGCACGAGGGCCGCACGGGGCCTCGTCCGGCCCGCGACCGGAAGCGGAGAAAAAACTTCGGATCCGCGTACAACCCTTGTCCCCCTTGGCCTGTCTCACTGGGTGTCAGGTCTTCTGGAGGGGGATCCGGGGGGATCGCGGAGGCCTGGCGACGGAGGGGGAACACGAGGGGCCCGGCCCGGGGGGACCGGGCCCCTCGAAAACGTGCGGTCGAGGTCGTCAGATCTCCCGCAGCGGCGGAGGACATTCCCGCCCGATCCGAAAACGCGTTCCTCGTGCGCATACGAGAACGAATTCGAGCGCGAATGCGGGAATTCCGGATCCGGACCCGGCGATATGCTGGCCGCCCCACCGGGCGTGAAATGTCCGCGCCCTGCTGCCCGGTGACAAGCGAATGCAGGGAAAGGGCGCTCCGGTATCTGGAGTCAGCATGTCAACTGAGATCATCGGCCGGCCCGACACGTCGGGGGACGGGAATTCTCCCGACACCCTCCGCGCGGAACTCGCGCGGCTCCAGGAGCGCGTCGACCGGCTGGAGGCGGACGCCGACCGGTCGCCGCGGACCGCGGGCCCGCTCACCCTGGAGGAGTACCTGCGGCCGATCCGCGCGGCCCGCGCCTCCTGGGACCGGCTGCGCGCGGAGGGGCGCGTCCCCGAGCCCGTCGTCAAGGTCGTCGAGCCCACCGGCATCACCCTGCCCGCCGCCTCCGCGCTCCGCCGCGAGCCGCCCCGCAAGCCGGAGGACCGGCAGCCCGACTACCTGGAGAAGTTCGACGACCGGACGCTGTTCTACGACGCCTTCCGGCACGGCGACGACGTCTGGCTCTCCGGCCCGCCCCTGCACAACCTGCGCCCCGTCCTGCAGGGCGCCGAGTGGCGGGTGGACGGCGCCGACGTCAGCGGATCGGTCTCCCTGAAGGACTGGGGCCGCACCCAGCGCTCCCGGATCACCGGCGTCCGCCCCGGACGCCACCTCACGCTCGACGTGGGCGACCTGCGGCTGAACACGGTCATCGCGCCCGACGAATCCGAGCTGTTCGCCGGGCAGCGCACGATCATCACGAAATCCAAGGACAACGACCTCGTCTGGATCCGGGATTTCCTGCGCTATCACCACATCGTGCACGGTGTGACGGGAGTCGTGTTCTACGACAACAATTCCAGCACCTATTCCGCCCACGCCGTGGCCGAGGCCATCGCGTCGGTGGAGGGGATCACCACGGCCGTCGTCGTCGCGTGGAACTACCCCTGGGGGCCGGGCCCGGGCCCGAACAAGGTCTGGGACTCCGACTACTGCCAGTACTCCCTCCTGGAGCACGGGCGGTTCCGCTACCTGTCCAGGGCGGCCGGCGTGATCAGCGCCGACATCGACGAACTGGTGCTCACCGACGACGCCCGCCCGGTCTTCGACCACGCGGCGGAGTCCGAGACCGGGGCCCTCCACTACGCGGGCGTCTGGATCGCCAAGGCGACGGCCGAGCCGGTCAACCCGATGCGCCAGCGGCGGTTCGTCGACTACCGCCACCGCGCCCCCGGCGCGTGCACCACGAAGTACGCCGTCCTCCCGGACCGGCTCGACGGGCACACCTCGCAGTGGCGGGTGCACGGCGTCGTCGGCACCGGCGCGGAGACCTCCGAGCGCATCCACCACCGGCACTACCAGGGGGTGAACAACGGCTGGAAGCTCAACCGCAAGGAGGACCTGGTCCAGCCCGGCAAGCACGTCTTCGACGTCCGCATGTCCCGCGTCCTGGACATCGTCTTCGCCCCCTGAACGCCCCGCGCGGACGGGGAGCCGGGGTCGGGGACCTCCTCGGGAAGGCCCCCCGCCCCGCGCGCCCCCGGGATCCCCGCGCCCCCAGGGACCTCCGCGTCCACCGCCTCCGCGCGCCCCATCGACCCCGATGCGCTCAGTCGAGCTGCAGGACGGTGGAGCGGGCCACGTCCTTGACGAACGTGATGCGCCGGTCGAAGGCACCCTCGGCCGCCCACATCTTCGTGATGTCCCGCTCGGCCTTGCGGTTGGTGTCGTCGAGCACGACCAGCGCGCCGTGCGCCAGCCGGGGCAGGAGCTGCGGGACCGCGGGGTAGCGGGCGAGCGGCGCGGTCGGGCGGGGCGGGCCGTCGACGAAGAGCAGGTCGACCTCGCCGACCTCGCCGAGCCCGGACAGGTCGTACCAGGGCTGGGTGCCGAGACCGGGCACGTCGATGTCGATCAGGGGCGCGTCGACGACGGTCGCCCACGACTCCAGGCCGTGGTCCGCGAGCCGCTGCCGGGTCACCTCGGCGTACTCCTTGTCGTGCTCGACGGAGGTCACGTGGCCCTCGCCGCGCTTGCGCAGGGCGGCCGCCGTCCAGAGGGTGGACGCTCCCGAGCCGCACTCCAGCATGGTGCGGCGGCCGGGCCGGCCGAGGATCTCGTCGACGACGAACAGGATCGTCGGAGCGACCGCCGCCCAGTTCGCGCCCAGCACCGGCATCGGCATGTCGCCCTCGATGAGCTGCTCGTGGCGGCGCATCAGCTCGGCGATGACGTAGGGCTGGTGCTCCAGCTGCTTGCGGATGCCGGTGATCGCGTTGGACAGCGACCTGTTCTGCTCCTTGAGCGCGCGGAGGATCTGCTCGGTGTCGACGTTCGGGACCGCGGCGGGGGCGGGCGGCGCGGCGGGCTGGGGCTTGGTCCTGGGGGCGTACTTCGAGGCGAGCTCGCGCAGGTTCACGTGACGGTTCTTCCGGTAGGGAGCTTCGGCCGACCCGGCTGTCGGGCGGGGTAGGCCGATCAGCGGACGAGGCCCGGGGGCGGAGGGGCGAGAGAGCTCGCCGTTCCTGACAACGCGGCCGCGCGGTTTTGGTTACCCCTCGGGTGCGATGTCAGTGGCCCCCGCTACGGTCGGACCATGTCCGGCACCACCACCGAAGCCAGCCGCGGTACCGGCCCGAACTTCTCGGTGCTCGAAGGGGTCCTGGAGCGGATCACCTACAGCAACGAGGAGAACGGGTACACCGTCGCGCGCGTGGACACCGGGCGCGGGGCGGGGGACCTGCTCACGGTCGTCGGCTCGCTGCTCGGCGCGCAGGTGGGGGAGTCGCTGCGGATGGAGGGGCGCTGGGGCTCGCACTCCCAGTACGGCAAGCAGTTCACCGTCGAGAACTACACGACCGTGCTCCCCGCCACGATCCAGGGCATCCGCCGCTACCTCGGCTCGGGCCTGATCAAGGGCATCGGCCCGGTCATGGCCGACCGGATCACCACCCACTTCGGCGTGGACACCCTCGACGTCATCGAGCGGTCCCCGAAGCGGCTGGTCGAGGTCCCCGGACTCGGCCCGAAGCGCACGAAGATGATCGCCGCGGCCTGGGAGGAGCAGAAGGCCATCAAGGAGGTCATGGTCTTCCTCCAGGGCGTCGGCGTCTCCACCTCCATCGCCGTGCGCATCTACAAGAAGTACGGCGACGGCTCCATCTCCGTCGTGCGCAACGAGCCGTACCGGCTCGCGGCCGACGTCTGGGGCATCGGCTTCCTCACCGCCGACCGCATCGCCCAGGCCGTCGGCATCCCGCACGACAGCCCCGAGCGGGTCAAGGCGGGTCTGCAGTACGCCCTGTCGCAGGCCACCGACCAGGGCAACTGCTACCTCCCCGAGGACCGGCTGATCGCCGACGCCGTCAAGCTCCTCCAGGTCGACACCGGTCTCGTCATCGACTGCCTGGGCGAACTCGCCGCGGACGACGAGGGCGTGGTCCGCGAGAAGGTCCCCGGGGACGAGCCCGGCGGGGAGCCGGTGACGGCCGTCTACCTCGTCCCCTTCCACCGCGCCGAGATGTCGCTCGCCGCCCAGGTCCTGCGCCTGCTGCGGACCGGCGAGGACCGGATGCCGGCGTTCCGGGACGTCGACTGGACCCGCGCCCTGACGTGGCTGGGGTCCCGTACCGGCGCCGAGCTCGCCCCGGAGCAGGAGCAGGCCGTCAGGCTCGCGCTGACCGAGAAGGTCGCCGTGCTGACCGGCGGCCCCGGCTGCGGCAAGTCGTTCACCGTCCGGTCGGTGGTCGAACTGGCCCGGGCGAAGAAGGCCAAGGTGGTGCTCGCCGCGCCCACCGGCCGCGCGGCCAAGCGGCTCGCCGAGCTCACCGGCGCCGAGGCCTCCACCGTCCACCGGCTGCTCGAACTCAAGCCGGGCGGCGACGCGGCGTACGACCGCGACCGGCCGCTCGACGCCGACCTCGTCGTCGTCGACGAGGCCTCCATGCTGGACCTGCTGCTCGCCAACAAGCTGGTCAAGGCGGTCGCGCCCGGCGCCCACCTGCTCCTGGTCGGGGACGTCGACCAGCTGCCGTCGGTCGGCGCGGGCGAGGTCCTGGCCGACCTGCTGGCCCCCGGCAGCCCGGTGCCCGCCGTCCGGCTGACCCGGATCTTCCGGCAGGCGCAGCAGTCCGGCGTGGTCACGAACGCGCACCGGATCAACTCCGGGAAGCACCCCGTCACCGACGGCATGACGGACTTCTTCCTCTTCGTCGAGGACGAGACCGAGGACGCCGGGCTGCTCACGGTCGACGTCGCCGCCCGCCGCGTCCCGCGCAAGTTCGGCCTCGACCCGCGCCGGGACGTCCAGGTGCTCGCCCCGATGCACCGCGGGCCGGCCGGTGCGGGCCACCTCAACGGGCTGCTCCAGCAGGCGATCACCCCCGCCCGCCCCGACCTGCCGGAGAAGCGGTTCGGCGGCCGGGTCTTCCGCGTCGGCGACAAGGTCACCCAGATCCGCAACAACTACGACAAGGGGGAGAACGGGGTCTTCAACGGCACCGTCGGCGTCGTCACCGCGCTCGACCTCGACGAGCAGAAGCTGACCGTCCGCACCGACGAGGACGAGGACGTCCCCTACGACTTCGACGAGCTGGACGAGCTGGCGCACGCCTACGCGGTGACCATCCACCGCTCGCAGGGCAGCGAGTACCCGGCCGTCGTCGTGCCCGTGACCACCGGCGCCTGGATGATGCTCCAGCGCAACCTGCTCTACACGGCGGTCACCCGGGCGAAGAAGCTCGTCGTCCTCGTCGGCTCCCGCAAGGCGATCGGCCAGGCGGTGCGGACGGTGTCGGCCGGCCGCCGCCACACCGCGCTCGACCACCGGCTGAGCGGGGCGCTGCGGGGGGCGGGACCGGGCTGATGCGGAGGTCCGGTGAAAGATGATCGATCAAAACGGTGTCTTACATCACGCAGGTCTTCCGGAACCGGGTCGAAGGGGGCAGGATGGGCAGGCTGGTGGCACTGGGTGCCGCCATAGGGCCCAACGGCCGACCCCGAGTGCACTCTTCTGAGCCGAGTGGGGGATGGTAGAAGCAGTCAGGGCACCTCGAAGAAGAGGACAGACGTCGGTGAGGGATGACGTGAGCGAGAAGCGCGAGCACGGCGACAAAGCAGTAGTAGTGCGTTACGGCGACGACGAGTACACCTACCCGGTGATCGACTCCACCGTCGGCGACAAGGGCTTCGACATCGGGAAGCTCAGGGCCCAGACCGGTCTTGTGACCCTGGACAGCGGTTACGGCAACACCGCGGCCTACAAGTCCGCGATCACCTACCTCGACGGCGAGCAGGGCATCCTGCGCTACCGCGGCTACCCGATCGAGCAGCTGGCCGAGGACGCCAGCTTCATCGAGACGGCGTACCTGCTGATCAACGGCGAGCTGCCGAACGCCGACGAGCTCGAGACCTTCCGCGGCGAGATCACCCAGCACACGCTGCTGCACGAGGACGTCAAGCGGTTCTTCGACGGGTTCCCGCGGGACGCGCACCCGATGGCGATGCTGTCCTCGGTGGTCTCCGCGCTGTCCACGTTCTACCAGGACAGCCACAACCCGTTCGACGAGAAGCAGCGCCACATCTCGACGATCCGGCTGCTCGCGAAGCTGCCGACGATCGCGGCGTACGCGTACAAGAAGTCGATCGGCCACCCGTTCGTCTACCCGCGTAACGACCTCGGCTACGTCGAGAACTTCCTGCGGATGACGTTCTCCGTGCCGGCGCAGGAGTACGTGCCGGACCCGGTCGTCGTCGACGCGCTCGACAAGCTGCTGATCCTGCACGCGGACCACGAGCAGAACTGCTCGACGTCCACCGTGCGGCTGGTCGGGTCCTCGCAGGCGAACATGTTCGCCTCGATCTCGGCGGGCATCAGCGCGCTGTGGGGTCCCCTGCACGGCGGTGCGAACGCGTCCGTCCTGGAGATGCTCGAGGGCATCCAGCGGGACGGCGGCGACGTCGACGCGTTCATCACCAAGGTGAAGAACAAGGAGGACGGCGTCCGGCTGATGGGCTTCGGCCACCGGGTCTACAAGAACTTCGACCCGCGCGCGAAGATCATCAAGGCCGCCGCGCACGAGGTGCTGGCCGCGCTCGGCAAGTCCGACGAGCTGCTCGACATCGCGCTCAAGCTGGAGGAGCACGCGCTCAGCGACGACTACTTCGTCTCGCGCAACCTCTACCCGAACGTGGACTTCTACACGGGCCTCATCTACCGCGCGATGGGCTTCCCGACCGAGATGTTCACCGTCCTCTTCGCGCTCGGCCGGCTGCCCGGCTGGATCGCCCAGTGGCACGAGATGATCAAGGAGCCCGGCTCCCGCATCGGCCGCCCCCGCCAGATCTACACCGGCCAGGTCGAGCGGGACTTCGTCCCGGTCGAGGAGCGCTGAGTTTCGTTCCGAGGCGCAGGGTGAGCCGGGAGGCTGCCGGGGGTCCGGGGGTTGACCCCCGGGTCAGCACAGTCACCGGCCAGGTCGAGCGGGACTTCGTCCCGGTCGAGGAGCGCTGAGCCTCTCCGCGTAGCCGGTTCCGTCGGGCTGGGGGCTGCCCCCGGCCCGACGGGCTGCCTTCGGGGTCCGCGCGTGGAAAAGCGCCCCGCTACCGATCCCCCCACGGGTCGGCAGGCGGGGCGCTTTCCATTTCCCCCGGTGCGGATTCCCCCCACGGGATCCGTCCGGGCGTCTATGGAGGCTGGTGCCTGTGGTGTCGCGCTGTGCTGTCGGAGCCCTGCGTCCCACGGCCGGGACACGTACGCGCGGGAGGGCCGCTCAAGCTCCCCGGTGCACGCACCCCGGCCGACGCTCGCCGAGGGACGTCCCCCAAGACGTCCGCTGAACGTCCCCCAAGACGCTCGGCATCGTCTTATAAGACTGGCGACCACCTGAATTGGTTACGCTCACGACAGTGTGATCTGTGTCTCGCGCAGATGTCCGGTTCACGCGCGAGCCCCCGTCCGGTCGGACGGGGGCTTCAGCGTAAGCGAGTTGGGGGGACTCTGTGAAGGTCTTCCGGCCACAACTCTTGGTCACGATCGGGGACGGCCTCCCCGCGGGATCAGACCGTGCCGACCAGCTCGTACCCCGCCTCGTCGACCGCCGCGCGCACCGCGTCCTCGTCGAGCGGCGCGGCGGAGACCACCGTCACCCGCCCCGTCGCCGCCGCGGCCTGCACGGACGCCACGCCCGGCAGCTCGGACAGCTCGCCGGCCACCGCCCCCTCGCAGTGTCCGCAGGTCATCCCCTTCACCTCGTACACCGCGGTGACGGAGCCGGCCGCCGCCTCGGGGGCGCAGGCGCCGGAGCCGCCGCAGCAGCCGGACGCGGCCTGGGGGAGTTCGGTCGGAGCGGTCATGTCGTTCTCCTCGGGGAGGCGTGTCGGGGGCGCGGGGGGTACTCGTCTCCGGAGTACCTCCCGACCCACGCACTCTATACCCCTAGGGGGTACGTTGACGAGCCGCGACCGCCAGCGACCGCAGCCACGCGAGTCCCGCGAGCGACACCAGCACCAGTCCGCCCACGGAGAAGAACGTGAACCAGTGCTGCTGCTCGCTCGTCGGGTCCGGGATGTACCCCGCCTCGAAGACGCTCTGCTGGAGCTGCGTGATGCCGGTGACGTGCGCGGTGAGCCAGATCGCGATGCCGTGCGTGGAGTCCCACAGCGCGTGCAGCAGCGAGACGCCGAGGTAGGTGCCGACGACCGCGCCGGTGATCCGGAAGCGCCCGTCGGGGCGGCGAGCGGCGAGCAGGACCGCGCCGGCGATCGCCGTCCACAGCCCGTGCCCGAACGGGGCGAGCAGGCCGCGCAGCAGCTCGGTCTGGAGCAGCGCCCGCAGGTCGATGCCCTCCATGGTGACGGCCGCGTTGAAGGCGTACCCGGAGCTCTCGAACGCGGCGAACCCGAAGCCGACCGCCGCGCCGAGCACGAGTCCGGCCCGTACGCCCCGCAGGTGGGGGTAGCGGCGCAGGACGAACATCAGCGCGGCGAGCTTCACCGCCTCCTCGATCAGGCCGACGCCGACGAACATCCACAGTGAGGGGTGGAGCAGGTAGTACTCCATGACGGACGCGCCGAGGACGCCGAGGATCCCGCCGGTCACGAAGCAGCCGAGGATGGGGCGGACGCCGATGTCCGCGCCGTGCCGCTCGTGCGCCCACACCACGAAGACGCCGGGGACGAGGAAGCTGCCGAGCAGGATGAGCGTCGGCAGCAGGGTGGTGTTCTCGGTGGCGTAGGTGACCGCCGCGGTCAGCACCCAGAGCGCGAGTCCGCCCCACAGGCAGCGCTTCCACAGCCCGGGCCTGGTCTCCGGGGCGGGCGGGTGCGGTGCGGGGTGCGGCGGCCTGGTCTGCTGCCCCCAGCCGTGCGCGGGGTCGGGGGCGGGGGGCGCGGAGTACGGCCCGCCGGGATCGGCGGTGGGCTGAGACATGGGGGTCCCTCCGGATCGGCGTCTGGTCCGGAGTTTAGGGCAGATGATCCGCTACGGGGCTTATGTCGCTTTCCGGTGCCGCGCCGTCACGCCCCCAGGATCAGCTTCACCTCGCTGCGCGCGGCCTCGCTGAGCAGCGGGTCGAAGCGGGTGAACAGCTCCAGCAGGGCCCCGCCCCAGCGGGCGCGGAACGGGAGGCTGATCCGGGCCAGGTCCAGCTCGTTCGCCGCCGTCAGCTCGGCGAGGTCCTGGCGCCGGCGCAGCGAGGGGGTGAAGCACTCGCCGGTGAACCGGTCGCGGAAGACGCCGTCGGCTTCGGTGAGGGCCGGGTAGGACGCGGAGCGGTCGCAGGAGCCGTAGAAGTAGACGATCTCCTCGGCCTCCTCGCCGATCGCGGCGGCGAGCTTGGTCCGTTCGTCGAGCGGGAGCAGCTGGGCGGGGAAGCCCTCGGTCCCGTAGAAGGCGTGGCAGAGGCCGGCCAGCCGGAGTGCGGGGCGGCCGCCCCAGGCGCCCAACTGGTCGTGCACACGGCGGAGATGGGCGAGCAGGGTGCCGCCGGGGTGTTCGATCGTTTCGGCGCCGGCGGCCATCAGGAGCGCGGTTGCGGAGTCGGACATCCCGGCATCATGACAGCCGGGCCCCGCCCGCGGCGGCGCGGGGGCGGGGACCCGTTCGGCGTACAGGTGTTCGTGCGCCCGGTCAGCCGGTGCGGCCCCGGTTGCGCGGCCGGTTCGCCACCCAGCTGCGGATCGTGTCGGCGAACCAGTACGGTCTGCCGCCCTCGGTGCGGTCGGGCCGCGGCAGCAGGCCGTGCTTGCGGTACGAGCGCACGGTGTCGGGCTGGACCCGGATGTGCGCGGCGATCTCCTTGTAGGACCAGAGTTCGGGGTCGGTCAAGAGGGGCACCTCCCTGTGGCGCGTCGCCGCCGCCGCGTCGGGCTCGGGGGAGCCGCCGGGGGGAGGCCGCGGCGCGAGCGCTCCACGATCACCGGGCCCCTTCCCGGTCCGCGCCGCCGACTCGGCCGGGGAGCGGCCTTGTCGCCTCCCTGTGACGCGGAACCCGCGTCCCGGGGACATGCGTGACGCGGCGTGCACACCTGTGACCGTTCCGCCTGCGCCGTCCGGGTGAACCGGCGTCGGGCGGACGCCGTTTCAGACTCCGCAGGAGCGCAGGAACGCGCGGGTCCGCGCGGCGATCGGCAGCGGGGTGTCCGGTGCGCACGGGTACATGTCCTGCTCCACGATCGCGAACAGCTCGGCGTCCAGGCCCTGGGCCGCCGCCAGGACCGGTTCGAGCGCGGGGACGCCGAGGGGCGGCTCGCACATCACCCCGCGCGCGACGGCCGGCCCGAAGGGGGTGCCCTCGGCGACCACTTCGGCGAGGACCGCCGGGTCCACCTGCTTGAGGTGCAGGTAGCCGATCCGCTCGCCGTAGGCCTCGATCAGCTCGACGCTGTCGCCCCCGCAGTACGCGTAGTGCCCGGTGTCCAGGCAGAGGCTCACCCGGTCGGGGTCGGTCGCGTCCAGGAAGCGCTCGACGTCCTCGCGCCCGGCCAGGTGGGTGTCCGCGTGCGGGTGGACGACGAGCCGCAGGCCGTACCGCTCGCGCAGCTCGTGGCCGAGCCGCTCGGTCTGGGCGGTGAGGTGCCCCCACTGCTCGGGGGTGAGGACGCGGTCCTCCAGGACGGCGCCGGACTTGTCGTCGCGCCAGAAGGACGGGATCGACACCAGGTGCTCCGCGCCCATGGCGCGGGTCAGGGCCGCGATCCGGCTGACGTGCTCCCAGGTGGACTCCCACACCGCGGGCCCGTGGTGCAGGCCGGTGAAGACCGTCCCCGCCGACACCCTCAGCCCGCGCCGCCCCGTCTCCTCCGCGAGCCGCGCCGGGTCCGTCGGCAGGTAGCCGTACGGGCCCAGCTCGATCCACGCGTACCCCGCCTCGGACACCTCGTCCAGGAACCGCTGCCAGGGCACCTGGCGCGGGTCGTCGGGGAACCAGACGCCCCAGGAGTCGGGCGCGGAGCCGATCCTGATGCGCGACGGGGCGGGGGCCGGGGTGTCTGCGGAGGTGGCCATGGAAACGACCCTCCGGGGCTTTCCGGACGGCGTCAAGGGGGCGGTCCTGTTGTCCGGACATTCTGTTGACAGGGCCCGGCGGCGGCACTAGACCGGGAGGCATGGAGACGGACGGCGGGGCGGCGGACGGGGCGGCGGCAGGTCCGTACGACCTGATCACCATGGGGCGGATCGGGGTGGATCTCTACCCGCTCCAGACGGGTGTGCCCCTGGAACGCGTGGAGTCCTTCGGAAAGTTCCTCGGCGGGTCCCCGACCAACGTCGCCGTCGCCGCGGCGCGGCTCGGGCTGCGGACGGCCGTCGTCACCCGCACCGGTGACGACCCGTTCGGCCGCTACCTGCACTCCGCGTTGCGCGACTTCGGCGTCGACGACCGGTGGGTGACGTCGGTGCCGGGCCTCCCCACCCCCGTCACCTTCTGCGAGGTGTTCCCGCCCGACGACTTCCCGCTGTACTTCTACCGGTCGCCCGTCGCGCCCGACCTCGTCGTCCACGCCCGCGAACTCGACCTCCCCGCGCTGCGGTCCGCCCGGATCTTCTGGATGACCGGCACCGGGCTCTGCGCCGAGCCAAGCCGGTCCGCGACCCTCGCCGCGCTGGAGGCGCGCTCGCGCTCCGGCGTCACCGTCTTCGACCTCGACTGGCGGCCGATGTTCTGGGCCGACGGGTCCCCCGAGGCCGCCCGCGCCCCCTACCGGCGCGCGCTCGCCCACGCGACCGTCGCCGTCGGCAACCTCGACGAGGTCGAGGTCGCCACGGGCGAACGCTCCCCGCGCGCCGCCGCCGAGGCCCTCCTCGACGCGGGCGTCGAGCTCGCCGTCGTCAAACAGGGGCCCGACGGCGTGCTCGCCCTCCACCGCGACGGCACGCTCGTCGAGGCGCCCCCCGTCGACGTCGAGGTCGTCAACGGCCTGGGTGCCGGCGACGCGTTCGGCGGCGCGCTCTGCCACGGCCTCCTCACCGGGGCGCCCCTCCCGGACGCCGTCCGCTTCGCCAACGCGGCGGGCGCGATCGTCGCGGGCCGCCTGGCCTGCTCCTCGGCGATGCCGTTCCCCGAGGAGGTGCGGCGGGCGCTCGCGCGGGGGCACACCTGAGGTGCGGTCCCGCTGCGGGAGGCCTCCTGCGGCGGGAGCGAACGACGCTGCGCTGGGCACGCGGCGCCAAAAAATCCAGCCCGGCCGGCGTTTGAGGCCGCGCGGGCGCAGCCCGTGCACGCGCCGGCAGGCGCAAAGGCGCCCGCCCAGGGACTTGGGGAAGGGGTGGGGGAGAAGACTCGGGGCGGAGCCCCGGAGAGGAGCGGACGTGCACGTACCGAAAGGGAGCGCCGCGTACGGACCGTACGCACTGGACATCGACCCCGAGCGCGCGAAGTGGTCGTACTCCGCGCTGCGGATCCTGGAACTCGGCCCCGGCGACGTACACCAGCTCGCCACGGGTGACGCGGAGTGGATCGTGCTGCCGCTGAACGGCGGCTGCACGATCCTGGTGGACGGCACCGAGCTCATCGAACTCGGCGGCCGCCACGACGTCTTCACGGGCACGACGGACTTCGCGTACGTCCCCCGCCACGCCCACGCCCAGCTCTCCTCCGGCGCGGGCGCCCGCCTCGCCCTGGCCGGCGCCCGCTGCGAGCGGACCCTGCCCGCCCGGTACGGGAACGCCGACGCCGTCCCCGTCGAACACCGCGGTACGCGGAAGACCTCCCGCACCGTCCGCAACTTCGCCGCCGCCGACACCTTCGCCTGCGACCGCCTGATCGCCGTCGAGGTGATCACCCCCGCCGCGCACTGGTCCTCGTACCCCCCGCACAAGCACGACGAGCACGTCCCCGGCGAGGAGGCGGAACTCGAGGAGATCTACTACTTCGAGGTCGAGGGCCGGCGGGCGGCGGGCTACCAGCGGGTCAGCCCCTCCCGCCCGGGCGGCACGGACCTGATCGCCGAGGTCCGCACGGGGGACGCCGTCCTCGTCCCCGACGGCTGGCACGGCCCGTCGATCGCGCCGCCGGACCGCGCCCTGTACTACCTGAACGTGATGGCGGGCCCCGGCGCGGGCGAGGACCGCGCCTGGAACATCCGCTTCCACCCGGACCAAGGAGAGGAGGGCTACCGGTGACCGACGCCCCCACCGTCCGCCTGACCGTCGCCCAGGCCCTGATCCGCTTCCTGTCCCGGCAGTACACCGAGCGGGACGGCGTCCGGCAGCGGCTGGTCGCCGCGACCTGGGGGATCTTCGGACACGGCAACGTCGCCGGGATCGGCCAGGCGCTGGTCGAGCACGCGGACGAGATGCCCTTCCACCAGGGCCGCAACGAGCAGGCCATGGTGCACGCGGCGGTCGGCTACGCGCGCCAGTGCGAGCGGCTCTCCGTGCACGCGGTGACGACGTCCATCGGCCCCGGCGCGACCAACCTCGTCACCGGCGCCGCGCTCGCGACCGTCAACCACCTGCCCGTCCTCCTCCTCCCGGGGGACACCTTCGCCACCCGCCGCGCCGACCCCGTCCTGCAGCAGCTGGAGGTCCCCTTCGCGGGGGACGTGTCGGTCAACGACTGCCTGCGGCCCGTCTCCCGGTACTTCGACCGGATCGGCCGCCCCGAGGCGCTCGTCCCCGCCGCGCTGGAGGCCGTCCGGGTGCTCACCGACCCGGCGCAGACCGGCGCGGTGACGCTCGCCCTGCCGCAGGACGTGCAGGCGGAGGCGTACGACTGGCCGGCGGAGTTCTTCGCGACGCGCGTCTGGCGGATCCGGCGGCCAGTCCCGGACGCGGGCGAGCTGGCCGACGCGGCGCAGGCCGTACGGGCCGCGCGCCGGCCGCTGCTCGTCGCGGGCGGCGGGGTGCGGCACAGCGCGGCGCAGGGCGCGCTGCGGGACTTCGCGACCCGGACGGGCGTCCCGGTCGCCTCGACGCAGGCCGGCAAGGGCGCGCTGCCCCACGACCACCCGGCGGACGTCGGCGGGATCGGCCACACGGGGACGGCGACCGCCGACGACCTGGCGCGCGGGGCCGACCTGGTGATCGGCGTCGGCACCCGGTACACCGACTTCACCACCGCCTCCGGGACCCTCTTCACCGACCCCGGCGTGCGGTTCGTCAACGTCAACATCGCCCCGTTCGACGCCCACAAGCAGTCCGCGCGGACCGTCGTCGGCGACGCCCGGGAGGCGCTGACGGCGCTGTCTGCGCTCCTGGACGGCCACCGGGTCCCCGCGGCGTACGTCGACGCCTACACCCGGGCCAAGGCCGACTGGGAGGCGCGCGTGGACGCCGCCTACGCCGCGCCCGACACCGTCCGCCCGACCCAGACGCAGGTCCTCGGCGCGCTGGACGCGCTGGTCACCGGCGACGACATCCTGGTCAACGCGGCCGGCTCCCTCCCCGGCGACCTCCACAAGCTGTGGCGGACCCGCGCCCCGGACCAGTACCACGTCGAGTACGGCTACTCCTGCATGGGCTACGAGATCCCCGCCGCGCTCGGCGTGCGGCTCGCCGCGCCCGGGCGGACGGTGTGGGCGCTCGTCGGGGACGGCGCGTACCTGATGAACCCCACGGAGCTGGTCACCGCGGTGCAGGAGGGGATCGGCATCAAGGTCGTCATCCTCCAGAACCACGGGTACGCCTCCATCGGCGGCCTGTCGGAGAGCGTCGGAGGGGAGCGGTTCGGCACCGCGTACCGCCACCGGGCCCCCGACGGCGGCTTCACCGGCGACCCGCTCCCCGTCGACCTCGCCGCCAACGCGGCCTCTCTAAGAGTGCCGGTGCTGCGCGCGCAGACCGTCGGCGACCTGCGGAAGTCGCTCGCGCGGGCGCGGGCGGCGGACGGTCCCACATGTGTCTACGTGGAGACCGAAACAGACGACACAGTGTCCGGCGCTATCGGTGCACAGGCGTGGTGGGATGTTCCCGTGGCCGAGACCGCGAGCCGGCCGGCCGCGGTCCGGGCGCACCAGGAGTACGTCCGGCAGGCCGCGGCGCGAAAGCGCCCTCTATAGGGGCGCGTTTTCGAGATCGGCCTCTATAGAGGGCCGGTTTCCGGGACCGGACCCGCGCGGCCGCCGCCCGTTCGACGCCAACTGACGCCATCTGTGAAGGAGTACGCACGACATGACGAAGACCGTCAACCACTGGATCGGTGGCAAGAGCGTCGAGGGCACGTCCGGCAACTGGGGCCCGGTCACCGACCCGGCGACCGGCGCGGTCACCACCCGGGTCGCGCTCGCCTCGGCCGACGAGGTCGACACGGCGGTCGCCGCCGCCCGCGCCGCCTACACCGGCGGCTGGGGCACGTCCTCGCTCGCCCAGCGGACCTCGATCCTGTTCGCGTTCCGCGCGCTGCTCGACGCGAACCGGGACGCCGTCGCCGAGCTGATCACCGCAGAGCACGGCAAGGTGCACTCCGACGCGCTCGGCGAGGTCGCCCGGGGTCTGGAGATCGTCGACCTGGCGTGCGGGATCACCGTGCAGCTCAAGGGCGAGCTCTCCACGCAGGTCGCGCGGAACGTCGACGTGTCCTCGATCCGGCAGCCGCTCGGGGTCGTCGCGGGCATCACGCCGTTCAACTTCCCGGCCATGGTGCCGATGTGGATGTTCCCGATCGCCATCGCGTGCGGCAACACCTTCGTCCTGAAGCCGTCGGAGAAGGACCCGTCGGCCGCCCTGAAGATCGCCGAGCTGCTCGCCGAGGCCGGGCTGCCGGAGGGCGTCTTCAACGTCGTCCACGGCGACAAGGTGGCCGTCGACCGCCTCCTGGAGCACCCGGACGTCGCCGCGGTCTCGTTCGTCGGCTCCACCCCGATCGCCCGGTACATCCACACCACCGCGTCCGCGAACGGAAAGCGGGTCCAGGCGCTCGGCGGGGCGAAGAACCACATGCTGGTCCTGCCCGACGCCGACCTCGACGCGGCCGCCGACGCGGCCGTCTCCGCCGCCTACGGCTCGGCGGGCGAGCGCTGCATGGCGATCTCCGCGGTCGTCGCCGTCGGCGCGATCGGCGACGAGCTGGTGGCGAAGATCCGCGAGCGGGCCGAGAAGATCAAGATCGGGCCCGGCAACGACCCGGCGTCCGAGATGGGCCCGCTGATCACCGCCGCCCACCGTGACAAGGTCGCCTCCTACGTCACCGGCGCGGCGGCCGAGGGCTGCGAGGTCGTCCTCGACGGCACCGGCTACACCGTCGACGGCCACGAGGACGGCCACTGGATCGGCATCAGCCTCCTGGACCGCGTGCCGACCACCGCCGCCGCCTACCGCGACGAGATCTTCGGCCCCGTCCTGTGCGTCCTGCGCGCGGAGACCTACGAGGAGGGCCTCGCCCTCGTCAACGCCTCCCCCTTCGGCAACGGCACCGCGATCTTCACCCGCGACGGCGGTGCGGCCCGCCGCTTCCAGCTGGAGGTCGAGGCCGGCATGGTCGGCGTCAACGTGCCGATCCCCGTCCCCGTCGGCTACCACTCCTTCGGCGGCTGGAAGGACTCCCTCTTCGGCGACCACCACATCTACGGCAACGACGGCACCCACTTCTACACCCGCGGCAAGGTCGTCACCACCCGCTGGCCCGACCCCGCCGACGCCCCGGCCGGCGTCGACCTGGGCTTCCCCCGCAACCACTGACCGGGCCCGCTCCGGTGAGGGCCGCGCCGAGCGGCCCTCACCTCCAGCGTGACTCGCTCGCGAAGGCGTGCAGGGACTCCGTCAGGGCGTCGAGGAACGCGTGCCTCTGCGGCTCCGGGAGCAGGTCGAGGGAGAGGTAGGGGTTCAGGTCCTCCAGTTCGACGAGGAGGAGATCGTCGGTGGGGGTGCGGCAGGCGTCGACGCGTTGGATGCCGTGGGTGAGGGTGTTCCAGGCGATGAAGCGGTGGGCGAAGGCGAGGTCGGCGGGGGTGGCCTCGTACGGAGCGAGGTCCCAGCGGCGGGCGGGGTCGGGGGCGTGGAGGGCGTACTGGAAGGCGTCGTCGACGAAGTAGAACGAGACCTCGTAGCGGAAGTCGATGCGCGGCTGGACGAGGAGGTCGCCGCGCAGGTCGAGGGCGGGGAGTTCGTCGGGGG
The DNA here is from genome assembly GCF_042728285.1 of Streptomyces sp. NPDC060194. Lineage (NCBI taxonomy): Bacteria > Bacillati > Actinomycetota > Actinomycetes > Kitasatosporales > Streptomycetaceae > Streptomyces > Streptomyces sp. NPDC060194. The sequence goes on from NZ_JBHWZH010000076.1 coordinate 18,178, forward strand.
CGACGAAGCGCAGGCCCTCGGAGTCCGCGCCGGCCTTCGGCTTGACGGCGTAGGAGGCGGCCGTCGGGAGCGCGGCGAGGCCCTCGGCGCGGTCGGCGGTCGGGATGACGGGGTGGCCCTCGGCCGTCAGGTCGAGCAGGTACTGCTTGCCGGCCATGTCCCCGCGCCCGTGCAGCGGGTTGTAGACGCGCGCCCCGGTCCGCAGCGCGTGCGCGCGGAAGGCGTCATACGCCTCCTGGTAGTGCAGCACCGGCCCGCTGTTGCGGACGAGGACGACGTCGTAGCCGTCCATCAGCGCGACCGCGTCGAGGGGGTGGCACAGGGCGACGTCGAAGTGCTCGCGCAGTCGCGAGGAGAGGAGGACGTCCTCGTCGCCGTAGCGCCGGCCGCGCGCCGGGTAGGCGAGGTCGGTGACGAGCAGGAGGGAGAGGCGGACGGTCACGGGGGCGTGCTCCTGGTGAACGGTGCGGACGGTGGGTGCGGGGCGCCGCGCCGCGCGCAGGCCGAGCGGTCACGTCTCTGCGGATTCTGCACGCCCGCGGGTCCGGTGCGGGGCCGTGCGGAGATCGATCGGGCCTCCGCGTGGCACGCGGGTCCGGGGCCGGGGCGGGACCACCGCGCCCTCACGCTAGCCGAGCGGGGCCGCGCCCCCCTCCGCCGGGTCGGCGAAGTCCCAGGTCAGCATGGCGAAATTGCCGTCGTCGACGGCACCGGACGCCCGGTAGGTGGCCAACGCGGCCGCGTTGTCGAGGTCGACGCCGACCCACATGTCGTAGCAGCCGCGCTCCCGCGCGAGCGCCGCCAGCGCGTCGGTGAGTGCGCGCCCGATCCCGCGGCGGCGGTGCGTCTCGGCCACGCCCAGTTCGTAGAGGCACATCTCCGTGCCCTTGTCGGGGTGGAGCATCTCGACCCCCGTGACGAACCCGGCGGGCTCGGGGTCGCCGTCGGGGTAGGCGAGCAGGCAGTGGTGACCGGCCGCCGCGAGGAAGCGCGCGGCCCACGCCTCCCGGGCGGGACCGTCGAACAGCGGGCTCGCCGCGAGGAGTTGGGGGACGGAGGTGGCGCGGCGGATGCGGTACGCGGCAGGCGGCATGCGCCCTGTCGTACCACGGACGCGGTATGAGGCGTACCTCACGTACGTCTCAGGGAGGTGTGCGGGATCCCCCCAGGGGCAGCGGTCACTGTCAGTGCCGTCCCCTACCGTTTGGAACTATGAACACCCGACTGTCCCGGAAACTCGCGGGCACGATGACGGCGCTGGCCGCGCTCGCCGCGTCCGTCACCTGGGCCGCCCCCGTCGCCGCCGCCGACGGACCGGCCGTGCGCCGCACCGATCGGGTGATGCCCGTGCCCGGGGCCCGCATCGACACCTCGTTCTTCACCGCGGGAGACCCGAAGGAGAAGCGCCCCGCGGTCCTGCTCGCGCACGGCTTCGGCAACACCAAGGAGTCCGTCCGCGCGCAGGCCGAGGGCCTCGCAAGAAACGGGTACGCCGTCCTGACCTGGTCCGCCCGCGGTTTCGGGCAGTCGACCGGCAAGATCGGCATGAACGACCCGAAGGGCGAGGTCTCCGACGCCCGCCGGCTGATCGACTGGCTGGCGACCCGCCCGGAGGTGCAGCTCGACAAGAAGGGCGACCCGCGCCTCGGCATGGCCGGCGCCAGCTACGGCGGCGCGGTCTCCTTGCTCACAGCGGGTCACGACGACCGCGTCGACGCCCTCGCCCCGCAGATCACGTACTGGAACCTCGCGGACGCGTTCTTCCCCGGCGGGGTCTACAAGAAGCTCTGGGCCGGGGTGTTCTTCTCCACCGAGTCCACCGGCACCGGCGGCTGCGGCAACTTCGAGCAGGACATCTGCGCCATGTACGAGCGGGTCGCGGTCAGCGGCAAGCCCGACGCCGCCGCGCGCAAGCTCCTTGAGGAGCGCAGCCCGAAGGCCGTCGGCGACCGCATCGACGTGCCGACGCTGCTGGCCGAGGGCCAGACCGACTCGCTCTTCCCGCTCGGCGAGGCCGACCGGATCGCGAAGGCCGTCAAGGCGAACGGGGCGCCCGTCTCCGTCGACTGGATCTCCGGCGGCCACGACGGCGGCGACCGCGAGGACGGCCGCCTCGCGCAGCGCACCACCGCGTGGTTCGACCGCTACCTCAAGGAGGAGAAGGGCGCCGACACCGGCCCCGCCTTCCGCGTCACCCGCACGGGTGGTTTCGACTCCACCGACGGCCGCGCCCAGAAGCGCGGGGCGACCGCCGACGCCTACCCGGGCCTGCGCAACGACCCCCGCGAGATCGCCCTGCAGGGCTCCGAGCAGACCTTCGCCAACCCGCCGGGCGCCGGCCCGCCCGCGATCTCCGCGGTGCCGGGCGCGGGCGGCCTCTCCCAGCTCTCCGCCCTCGGCGTCGGCGTGTCGCTCGACGTCCCGGGCCAGTTCGCCCGCTTCGACTCCCGCCCGCTGACGACGAGCCTGCACGTCACGGGCTCGCCGACGGCCCGCGTCCGCGTCACCTCCACCGCCGAGGACGGCTCGGCCGTGCTCTTCGGCAAGGTCTACGACGTCGGGCCCGACGGCAAGCAGCAGGTCCTGCCCTCGCAGCTCGTCTCGCCGATCCGGATCCCGGACGCCGGCAAGGGCGGGAAAACCGTCGAGCTGACCCTGCCCGCGATCGATCACGAGGTCGCCAAGGGGCACCGGCTGCGGCTCGTCCTCGCCACGACCGACCTCGGCTACGCCTCGCCGGTCGAGCCGGCGACGTACACGGCCGCCGTCCAGGGCGGACTGAGCGTGCCGACCGCGCCGGAGGTGACGGCGACGGCCGCCGGGCTGCCCGCGTGGACGTGGGCGCTGCCGCTCGGCGGCGCGGTCCTCGCGCTCGGGCTGCTGCTCGTGCGCCGGCGGGGCGCGGCCGCTCCGGCCCCCGCGCCGGAGCTGGCCGAGGTGCCGCTCGTGATCAGCGGGCTGAGCAAGAAGTACAAGGGCTCCACCGACCGGTACGCCGTCCGTGACCTGGGCTTCCGGGTCGAGAAGGGGCAGGTCCTCGGCCTCCTCGGGCCGAACGGGGCGGGAAAGACGACGACCCTGCGGATGCTGATGGGCCTGATCACCCCCGACGACGGCGAGATCCGCGTCTTCGGGCACGCGATCCGCCCCGGCAGCCCGGTGCTCTCCCGGGTCGGCTCGTTCGTCGAGGGCGCGGGCTTCCTGCCGCACCTCTCGGGCCGCGCCAACCTGGAGCTGTACTGGCAGGCCACCGGACGGCCCGCCGAGGACGCGCACATGGAGGAGGCCCTGGAGATCGCCGGGCTCGGCGACGCCCTCTCCCGGGCCGTCCGTACGTACTCGCAGGGCATGCGGCAGCGGCTCGCCATCGCCCAGGCCATGCTCGGCCTGCCGGACCTGCTCATCCTCGACGAGCCGACCAACGGACTCGACCCGCCGCAGATCCGCGAGATGCGCGAGGTGATGATCCGGTACGCGACGACCGGCCGCACCGTCATCGTCTCCAGCCATCTCCTCGCCGAGGTCGAGCAGTCCTGCACGCACCTCGTCGTCATGGACCGCGGACAGCTGGTCCAGGCCGGGCCCGTCGCTGAGATCGTCGGCTCGGGCGACACGCTGCTCGTCGGCGTCGAGGGGCCGGTCACGGACGTGCTGGTCGAGAAGGTGGCCGCCCTGGAGGGCGTCGCCGACGCGGTCCGCGCGGACGACGGCCTGATCGTGCGGCTGGGCGGCGCGACGCCCGCCCAGCTCACCGCCGAACTCGTCCGGATGGAGGTGGGGGTCACGAGCGTCGGCCCCAACCGCCGCCTGGAGGACGCGTTCCTGACCCTGATCGGCGGAGGCGCCGCATGAGCACGGACCTGACGACACCGGACGCGCAGGCGGCCGACCCCACCGCCCACGGCTACCGCCCCGGCCGCACGCTGCCGCTGCGCGTCGAGGTGGTGCGGCAGCTGCGGCGGCGCCGGACGATGGTGATGGGCGGCATCCTCGCCGCGCTGCCGTTCGTCCTGATCGTCGCCTTCGCCATCGGCGGGAACCCCGGCGGCGGCGAGGACGGCGACGGCGGCGGCAGCCGGATCAACCTCATGGACACGGCGACCGCGTCCGGGGCGAACTTCGCCGCGACCAGCCTGTTCGTCTCCGCGGGCTTCCTGCTCGTGGTGCCGGTCGCGCTCTTCTGCGGGGACACCGTGGCCAGCGAGGCGAGCTGGTCCTCGCTGCGGTACCTGCTGGCCGCGCCCGTCCCGCGCGCCCGGCTGCTGTGGAGCAAGCTGGCCGTCGCGCTCGGCTTCAGCGCGGCGGCGATGGTCCTCCTGCCGGTCGTCGCGCTCGCCGCGGGGACGGTCGCGTACGGGTGGGGTCCGCTGCAGATCCCGACCGGCGGGTCCGTGCCCGCGGGGGAGGCCGTCGGACGGCTCGCCATCGCGGTCGCGTTCGTCTTCGTCTCGCAACTCGTCACCGCGGGGCTCGCGTTCTGGCTCTCCACGAGGACCGACGCGCCCCTCGGAGCGGTCGGCGGGGCGGTCGGCCTGACCATCGTCGGCAACGTGCTCGACGCGGTCACCGCGCTCGGGGACTGGCGCGACTTCCTCCCCGCGCACTGGCAGTTCGCCTGGGTCGACGCGATCCAGCCCAAGCTGGAGTGGTCCGGCATGATCCAGGGCTCGGCGGTCTCCGTCACCTACGCGCTCGTCCTCTTCGCCCTGGCCTTCCGCGGCTTCGCCCGCAAGGACATCGTCTCCTGAGGCATGAGGCATGAGGCATGAGGCACGAGGCGCGAGGCACGAGGTAGGAGGTACGAGGCACGACGCCTGGGGCCTGGGGCCGCTCGGCTGAACGCCGGCAAAAATCTCAGCCCGGCCGGCGTTTGAGGCCGCGCGGCCGCAGGCCGTGCACCGCGGCGCAGCCGCGAGACCACCCCGTTGCCGCCGCCCAAGGCCCCCGCCGCCCAAGGCCCCGTCGCCCAAGGCCACCGTGGCCCGTTCGAGATCCACCCGCAACCCTTCCGACTCATCGCGACCCCGCCCCCCTCCGTCACAGTCAGGAGACGTGACGAGCGGAGGGGGAGGGTCGGATGGAGCGCAGGGTCGGACGGGCGAGGGCGGCACTCGTCGCCGTGCTCGCGGGCGGGATGCTGCTCGCCGGGTGCGGGGCGGGGGACCACGGCGGCGACGGGGCGTCGAAAGCGGACCGGAAGGGCGGGAATCCCGCGCCCGCCCCGCCGCCCCTCGGCCCCAGCAGCGCCCCGCAGGACGGCGAGCAGCGGCGGGAGCCCGCCGCACCGGACTACCTGTCGACGTTCGCGCTGGACGTGGACACCGCGTCGTACGGGTACGCGCGCCGGACGCTGGCGGAAGGGCGGCTGCCCGACCCGGCGGACGTCCGGCCCGAGGAGTTCGTGAACAGCTTCCGGCAGGACTACCCCGCGCCGGACGGCGACGGGTTCTCGGTGACGGTCGACGGGGCGCGGACGGACCGCGAGGGCTGGTCGCTGGTGCGGGTGGGCCTGGCGACGCGGCCGGAGTCCGCGCCGGGGGAGCGGCCGCCGGCGGCGCTGACGTTCGTGATCGACGTGTCGGGGTCGATGGCGGAGCCGGGCCGGCTCGACCTGGTGCGGGAGTCGCTGGGGCTGATGACGGACCGGCTGCGGGCGGACGACCGGATCGCGCTGGTCACGTTCAGCGACTCCGCGCGGACCGTGCTGCCGATGACCCGCCTGGGCGACAGCCGGGGCCGGGTGCACGAGCTGATCGACGGCCTGGAGGCGGGGGCGTCGACCGACGTCGGGGCGGGCGTCACGACCGGGTACGACGAGGCCGTGCGGGGGCGGGTCGCCGGGGCCACCAACCGCGTCGTGCTGCTCTCCGACGCGCTGGCGAACACCGGCGACACCGACGCCGACGGCATCCTCTCCCGGATCGCCGACGTCCGCCGCGAGCACGGCATCACGCTGTTCGGGGTCGGCGTCGGGAGCGACTACGGGGACGCGTTCATGGAGCGTCTCACCAACAAGGGCGACGGGCACACGACGTACGTCTCCGACCTGACCGAGGCGCGCAAGGTGTTCTGCGAGGACCTGCCCGCGCACGTCGAGCTGCGGGCGCGGGACGCGAAGGCGCAGGTCGCGTTCGACCGGGACACCGTGCGGTCGTTCCAGCTCATCGGCTACGAGAACCGCGAGGTGGCGGACGAGGACTACCGTGACGACACGGTCGACGGCGGCGAGGTCGGCCCCGGCCACACCGTGACCGCGCTGTACGCGGTCCGGCTGCGGGAGGGCGCGAGCGGGACGGTCGCCACGGCCGGCGTCAGGTGGCTGGATCCCGTCACCCGCGAGCCCCGGGAGCGCACGGGCGACGTCACGGCCTCAGCCCTGCGCACCCCCCTCTGGGACGGCGCGAGCCCCCGCCTGCAACTCACCGCCGTCGCCGCCTACTTCGCCGACCGCCTGCGGCTGCGCCTCGGCGAGAACCCCCTCCCCGCCACCCCCGAACTGCCGGAACTGGCGGAACGCGCGGAGCAGTTGGCCGAGCGCACGGAGGACCCCGCGGCCCGCGACCTCGCCACGGCGATCCGCCAGGCGACCACGCTCAGCGACTGAGGGCGAAGGCCCGGGCCCGTCCCGCCCGGGCCGACGCGCAGCGTCCGCGGCCTGTCCGCCCGCGCCGCCCGCACCCGCGCCGCCCGCACCCGCGCCGCCCGCACCCGCGCCGCCCGCACCCGCGGCGTCCCGTCCGCGCCCCGACGCCCGGGGCAGGACCCCGGCCCGGAGCCCGGCCGTCGCCCCGCCCACCCCTGCCGCGCCCCCCACACCGCGCCGGCGGAATCCGGCCACCCCGCCCTCAGCTGATCACCCGGTCCTCCAGCGCCGCCCGCCACGCCGGCCCCACCGCCGACGCCGCCGCCCGCGCCTGCCGGCCGCCGCGCGCCAGGAAGTCGGCGAGGGGGAGCGTCGCCGCCCCGACGGTCACCGCGTCGGGGCCCAGGCGGCCCATCTCGACGCCGACGCGGGCACCGGGGTGGTGCAGCGAGTACGTCGCGGCGTGCCGGCGGACGTCGGCGAGGAAGCGGGAGCCGAACTGCAGGCCGGCCCAGCCGCCGACGAGGATGCGCTCGGGCCGGAAGAGGTTGATCAGGTCGGAGAGCCCCGCCCCGAGGTACTCCGCGGTCTCCTCGACCACGCCGAGCGCGACGGGGTCGGCCGGCCCCGACAGCGGGTACGCCGCGGCGAGCAGAGCGGTCAGCCGGGTCTCCTCGTCGACGTCGGCCGGCGGCACCCCGCCCGCCTCGACCCACCGCTCCAGGACCGCCTCCGCGCCCGCGTACGCCTCCAGGCAGCCCGGCGCGCCGCACCGGCAGCGACGGCCGCCCACGCGCACCGTCAGGTGCCCCCACTCCAGCGCCCGCCCCTGCTCGACCACGTCCGTGACCAGGCACGCGCCCACCCCGGACCCGAACAGCACGACGACCGCGCTCGTCGCGCCCCGCCCCGCGCCGAACCACATCTCGGCCTGGCCGAGCGTCTTGGCCCCGTTGTCGATGAAGTACGGGATCTCCGGCGGGAGCTGCCCGGCCTCCCGCAGCAGCGCCTCCAGCGGGACGCCGTCCCAGCCGATCGTCTGCCCGTGCACGACCGCCCCGCGCTCGGCGGTGCGCTCGATGATGCCGGGGACGCCGATGCCGACGCCGAGCAGCTGGTCGGGCGTGACCCCGCCATGGTCGAGGACCTCGGCGATCCCGCTGCGGACGTGCTCGACGATCACGTCGACCTCGTAGCCGACGCCGGTCAGCGGCCGCTCGGTGCGGGCGAGTTCGGTGAGGGTGACGTCGAACAGCTCGACGCGGACCCGGGTCTCGCCGACATCGACGCCGATCATGCGCCCGCTGCCGGGGCTGACCCGCAGCAGGGTGCGCGGCCGGCCGCCGTCGGAGTCGACGCTGCCGGCCTCCTCGACGAGCCCGTCGGCGACCAGCTCGCCGACGACGTTGCTGATGGAGCCGGAACTGAGCCCCGTCACCGGGCCCAGGTCCTGGCGGCTGAGCGGTCCGTCGAAGTAGAGCCGCCGCAGCACGGCGGCCCGATTGCCCCTGCGCAGATCACTGACCGTGCGCCTGTTCCCTTGCACCATGGCCCCATCCTCCCCCGAAGCGGACTGAGAGCGCTCCCAGCCCCGCTCCGGCCACTCTCGCCGCTCGGGCCATCCGCGCGGGTACGAAAGATACCGCTGCGCAAACTCTTGACGCGACCTTTACGCGGGTCTTAACTCACGTCCTGAAATAAGCAGTGCGGCGCCCCGTGAGCCGCCGCCCGTCCGTCGGGCGACACGGGGCGTCCACCGCCTGCCCCACGCCCGTGCGCCCCCCACTCCTCAGGAGTACCGACATGCCCGCACCCGGCAGCACGTACGCGAACCGGCCGCTCGGTCCCGCGTACCCACCGCCGTCCCCCACGGCCGCCAGATCCGTGGCCGCCGCCGTCGTCACCGCCCTGGTGGCCACGCTTCTGCTCTTCGTCCCGACCACCGCCGTCCACGCGGCCCCGGTGCTGCTCTCGCAGGGCAAGCCGGTGACCGCCTCCAGCCAGGAGCACTACGGCACCCCCGCCACCTCGGCCGTCGACGGCAACGGCACCACGCGCTGGTCGAGCGCCGCCTCCGACCCGCAGTGGATCCGCGTCGACCTCGGCGCGGTCACCCAGGTCAGCCAGGTCGTCCTGGACTGGGAGGCGGCCTACGGCAAGGGCTACCGCGTCGAGCTGTCCACCAACGGCAGCGACTGGACGACCGCCTTCCAGACCACCACCGGCGACGGCGGCACCGATACGGTGAACGTCTCCGGCGAGGCCCGCTACGTCCGGGTGTACGGAACGGCCCGCGGGACCGGATACGGCTACTCGCTCTGGGAGTTCAAGGTGTACGGCGAGACCGGCGGCGGCACCGGCCCGCAGCTGCCCGGCGGCGGCGACCTCGGCCCGAACGTGACCGTCTTCGACCCCTCGACCCCCGGCATCCAGGCGAAGCTGGACCAGGTCTTCCAGCAGCAGGAGTCGGCCCAGTTCGGCCTCGGCCGGCACCAGTTCCTCTTCAAGCCCGGCACGTACAACAACCTCAACGCCCAGATCGGCTTCTACACCTCGATCTCCGGCCTCGGCCTCAAGCCCGGCGACACCACCATCAACGGTGACGTGACCGTCGACGCCGGCTGGTTCAACGGCAACGCGACGCAGAACTTCTGGCGTTCGGCGGAGAACCTGGCCCTGAACCCGGTCAGCGGCACCAACCGCTGGGCCGTCTCGCAGGCCGCCTCCTTCCGCCGCATGCACGTCAAGGGCGGCCTCAACCTCGCCCCGAACGGCTACGGTTGGGCGTCCGGCGGCTACATCGCCGACTCGAAGATCGACGGCCAGGTCGGCAACTACTCGCAGCAGCAGTGGTACACCCGCGAGAGCACGATCGGCGGCTGGTCCAACTCCGTCTGGAACCAGACCTTCTCGGGCGTCGAGGGCGCACCCGCCACCTCGTTCCCCGAGCCCCGCTACACCACGCTGCAGAACACCCCGATCTCCCGCGAGAAGCCGTTCCTGTACCTCGACGGCAGCACCTACAAGGTGTTCGTCCCCGAGAAGCGCACCAACGCGCGCGGCGTCTCCTGGAACGGCACTCCGCAGGGCACCTCGATCGGCCTCGACAAGTTCTACGTCGTGAAGGCCGGCGCGACCGCCGCCACCGTCAACCAGGCGCTCGCCCAGGGGCTGCACCTGCTGTTCACGCCCGGCGTCTACCGCTTCGACCAGACCATCAACGTCAACCGCGCGAACACGGTCGTCCTCGGCCTCGGCCTGGCGACGATCATCCCCGAGAACGGCGTCACCGCGATGAAGGTCGCCGACGTCGACGGCGTGCGCCTCGCCGGCTTCCTCATCGACGCCGGCACCGTCAACTCGCCCACCCTGCTGGAGCTCGGCCCGCAGAACTCCTCCGCGGACCACGCCGCCAACCCCACCACCGTCCAGGACGTCTACATCCGCATCGGCGGCGCGCACGCCGGCAAGGCGACCACCTCCATGGCCGTCCACAGCGACGACGTGATCATCGACCACACCTGGGTGTGGCGCGCCGACCACGGCGACGGCGTCGGCTGGGAGACCAACCGCGCCGACTACGGGGTGCGGGTCTACGGCGACGACGTCCTGGCCACCGGCCTGTTCGTCGAGCACTTCAACAAGTACGACGTCGAGTGGTTCGGCGAGCGCGGCCGGACGATCTTCTACCAGAACGAGAAGGCGTACGACGCGCCCAACCAGGCCGCCATCCAGAACGGCGACACCAAGGGCTACGCGGCCTACCGCGTGGACGACTCGGTGAACGTCCACGAGGGCTGGGGCATGGGCAGCTACTGCAACTACAACGTCGACCCGTCGATCCGGCAGGACCACGGCTTCAAGGCGCCGGTGAAGCCGAACGTGAAGTTCCACAGCCTGCTCGTGGTCTCGCTCGGCGGGATGGGCCACTACAACCACGTCATCAACAACACCGGGGCGTCCACGGTCCCGGCGGGCACGTCCACCGTGCCCTCCACGGTGACGTCGTTCCCGTAGGCCCGCCGGACCCCGGTCCGGACGCCGGCCGGCCTCCCGGCCGGCGCTGAACGGGCCGGTCACCGCGGCGGTCAGGTCGCCGCGGTGACCATGCCCCGGCACCCCCGCGTGCCGCATTTTGCCCCGGGGGGGGGGGGGGGGGGGCCCCC
>NZ_JBHWZH010000077.1:0-28246 GCF_042728285.1 Streptomyces sp. NPDC060194
ACCCGCAAGGGTCGCCGGCCGTCTCCGTCTCAGCCGAACTGCTGCTCCAGATCCTTGAGCTTGCGCTCCAGCGAGTCCAGCCGGGGCAGCGCCTGAGTGTCGTCCTCCGCCGTGAGGTCGACGGTGCCGGGTCGCTCCCGGTCGCCCGCCGCTCCGACGGCCTGCAGCGGCGGTCTGCCGCGTGTGGGCAGCGGCTCGGGAGCCGCCGTGGACGCCGACGGGGATATGGCGGACTCCGCGCCGGCCCCGGCCCCCAGCTGCGCCGGGGCGGACGGCACGTCGATCTGGCGGCCGCCGCCGCGCCCGCCCCACCCGCGGTGCTGCCGGTTGAGCGCCTTGATCCGGGCGCGCTCCAGCTTCGCCCGCTCCCGGCTCCGCTGCCGGTCCTCGGCGTGCTGCCTGCGGTCCTCGCGGACCTCCTCGACGGCCTCGTCGAGCGACCGGACGCCCTCCAGGAGCATCAGCGACCACGCCGCGAACGTCTCCCTGGGCGCCCGCAGCCAGCGGACGATGCGGATCTGCGGCAACGGCCGCGGCACCAGGCCCTGTTCGCGCAGCGCGGCGCGGCGGGTCTGCTTGAGCGCGCGGTCGAAGAGCACGGCCGCCGAGAGCGACATCCCGGCGAAGAAGTGCGGCGCGCCCGCGTGGTCGATGCCGCGCGGGGCGTGCACCCAGTTGAACCAGGCGGCCGCACCGGCGAACGTCCACACCAGCAGGCGCGAGCCGAGCGCCGCGTCGCCGTGGCTGGCCTCCCGCACGGCCAGGACGGAGCAGAACATCGCGGCCCCGTCGAGACCGAACGGCACCAGGTACTCCCAGCCCCCGGACAGGTTCAGGTTCTGCTGGCCGAAGCCGACCAGGCCGTGGAACGAGAGCGCCGCGGCGACGGCGGCGCAGCAGAACAGGAGCACGTAGGAGGCGGTGGCGTAGAGGGCCTCCTTGCGCCGTCTGCGCTCCTCGCTGCGTTCCCAGGAGTCGTCGGCCGCCTTGTCGCCGGCCCGCTTGCCGCGCGACAGCACCGTCACCGCCACCAGGATGCCCAGAAGCAGCACGGCGCCCGGAAGCAGCCAGTCCAGCGATATGTCGGTCATAGCCATGAGCGGTGTCCCTTACGAGGCGGTAGGGCTTTTCGGCCGCCATCCTGGCCCAGCGCGCAAGCACCGCAGGGTGTTTCGGGGGAAGACCACGCACACGGGGCGCGGGAGCGCGCGAATAGGGGACATCGGATCGAACACCCGCGCACACAGTGGGAGTTGGGTTCGATTCCGGTTGGTTCGATCGGGTGGTTCAGCGGACCGGTCAGGCCGAAGCGTCCCCGCGCTCGGCGAGCAGCTTGGCGGCCCGGTCGGCGTCGCACGTCCGCGGACAGGTGGCGCAGGTGTCCTCGGGACGCAGGGTGTAGAAGAAGCAGCAGGTGGCCCGGTCCCGGGTCGGCAGCGCCTCGCCGGCCGGACCGGCCAGCTCCCGGAATCCGGGGGTGCCGACGTACGGGGCGGTGGCGCGGGTGCCGGGCAGCAGCAGGTCCAGCTCGGCCTTGGCGCGCTCCTCCTCGCCGAGCAGCCCGCCGACGTACCAGAGGCTCTCCACGACGTCGTCCGTCACCGTGCCCCACAGCGCCCGGCCGCGGCGGCGGGTCGACGGGCCGAAGCCGTCGAGCACCGGGCCCAGGTGCTCGGCCAGCGCGGCCCTGACCTCGGCCCGCAGCGCCTCCTCGTCGGTCACCACCCGGGCGCCGGGGGCGGTGGCCGCCGGGTCGTCGGGCAGGCAGGCGAAGGACGTGGCGCGGACCGTCATCCGGCCCTCCGTGCGGTGGAAGGCCACCCCGCCCGCCGGGATGCGCGGCACCCGGCGGAGCAGGAACCAGGGCGCGGTGAACAGCAGGCAGGCCGGCCAGACGTACCGGTGGAGGCCGAAGCTCGCGACGACGTCGGGCCGGGCGCGCTGCCCGTAGTCGCGCAGGACCTGCTCGTCGTCCCAGGCCAGGAACGCGTCGAGGCCGGGCCCGCCCCGGGCGAGCTCGGCGGCGCTCACCCAGCCGTCGCCCGCCGGGTCCTCCTCGTCGGGGCCGAGCTCCCGCACGGTGAGGTACCCGTACACCTCGCCGAGGCGGGCGTAGGCGTCCGCGAGCGGGCGGAGGGCCGGGCGGGGCGAGGTGTACGGCACCGCAGGCGCAAGCGTCTGGAGGGTCATGCGAGGGACCGCCGCATCGGGCTCGGTGGCAGGTAAGGCTTACCTTAGCCCAGATGATCGTCCTTGGACGTACCGCCCCCTCCGCATATCGTTGCGAGTCGAATCATTTCGAGAGGGAGGGCCTGCGATGGACCAGGGGCGGACGCACCGGACCGTGTCCCGGCCCGCCGTGCCCGCTCCCCGTCCGGCCGAGGCGGCCCGCGGCGAGCACACGCACAGCGAGCCCCCGCCGCCCGCCCGTCGCCTGCCCGCCCCCTACGAGGCCGCGCCGGACCTGCGGGTCCCGGTCGTCCTGCCCGAGATCCTGAACGCCGTCGCCCCGCAGACCCGCCCCATGGTGCAGCGGCACTCGGTACGGGCCCAGGTCCTCGACGCCCTGCGGGCCGCGCTGGTCAGCGGGGAGCTCGCGCCCGGCGAGGTGTACTCAGGGCCGGCGCTCGGCGAGCGCTTCGGGGTATCCGCCACGCCGGTGCGCGAGGCGATGCAGCAGCTGGTGTCGGAGGGCGCGGTCGAGGTCGTCCCCAACCGCGGCTTCCGCGTCGCCCGGCGCACCGCGCGGGAGCTCACCGAGCTGGCCGAGGTGCGGGCGCTCCTGGAGGTGCCGGTCGTGCTGCGGCTCGCCCGCACCCTGCCCGCCGAGCACTGGGAGCGGCTGCGCCCGCTCGCGGAGGCCACCACCCGGGCCGCCGCCCGCGGCGACCGCCCCGCCTACGCCCAGGCCGACCGCGCCTTCCACCACGCCCTGCTCTCCCTGGCCGGGAACGAGCAGCTGGTCGCCGTCGCCGACGACCTGCACCGCCGCGCCCAGCGCCCGCTCGCCGAGGGCCCGCCCTCCCGGCGCGCCGACCTCCTCGCCGACGCGGCCGAGCACACCGCGCTGCTCGACGCGTTGGCGGCCGGGGACCTGGCGGTCGTCGAGTCCCTCGTGCGCGAGCACTTCGCGAGCGCGCACTGATCCGCAACGGCTCCTGCCGGAAGCCTCGTTCAGACCGCCTCCGCCGCCGGCGGCTCCAACTGCCCGGCCAGCCAGGTGGGGACGCCGCCGAGCAGCCGGAACAGCCGCCGGGCCTCCGCCCGCAGCGGGACGGCCTCCGGCTCCGGGACCGCGCCGGCCAGTGAGGCGAGGGCCGGGGCGATGCCGACCAGGTAGCCCAACTCCTCGCGGATCCGCAGGGATTCGGCGAAGCCGTGCCGGGCCTCGTTGAGCTCGCCGTCGCGCAGGGCGAGTCCGGCCAGATGGCGCCAGGTGAAGGAGAGCAGCAGCGTCTCGCCGTGCGCGGTGGCGCCGGCGTGGGCGCGGCGGTAGGCGGCGCGGGCCGAGGGGGCGGAGTCGGCGATGTGCTCGGCGACCAGCCCGCGCCGGAAGTCCAGCAGGGCGCGGCCGGCCGCGGTCGGGGCGAGCAGGGCGGCGGAGCGGCCGAGGGCGGAGCGGGCCTCGTCGGCCCGGTCGCGGACGCCGAGCACCGTGGAGGCGTAGGCGAGATGGCCGCGTTCGCAGGCGGCCGCGCCCCGCTCGTCGTCGTCGCGGGCCACCGCCTCGGCGGCGCGCAGGGCGTCCTCCGCGTCGGTCCAGCCGGTACCGGTGAACAGGCAGCGCTCGACGAGCAGGGCGGTCCGCTCCAGGGCCGCCGCCGCGCCCTCCACCGGCTCCAGGAGGGCCGCCGCGTCCAGCCAGCAGCCGCGCGAGCGCAGCCGCCAGACGGCGGTCCGCAGGGGTGGGTCGCCGTCCGCGGTGGTTCCCGTGCCAGACATGGCGGTGTACGCCACGTTGCCCTCCCCGAGCGCGCCATCGAGCTGTCGTGTCCGGTCGTCTCGCGTTCACCGGCCGGACGGAGTCGGGTCGCATCACAGCACGGAAGGGAGCACCCGGCCAAGAGGGCGGTGTGAATGCTTTCACAAATGGCGGAACGGTTACGCCTGTTGGATCATGAGGGTCCGGACGGCCCGGGGGCGCGGGCCGGAGCGCGCCCGGTCGCCGGTGCGGGCGCGCGCCGGCGTCAGCTCATCCGCAGCGCGAGGAAGAAGTCCAACTTGTCCTCCAGGCGCGCGAGATCACGGCCCGTCAGCTGTTCGATCCGCCCGACGCGGTACCGCAGCGTGTTGACGTGCAGGTGCAGCCGGTTGGCGCAGCGGGTCCAGGAGCCGTCGGACTCCAGGAACGCCTCCAGGGTCGGCACCAGCTCGGCCCGGTGCCGGCGGTCGTAGTCGCGCAGCGGGTCGAGGAGCCGGGCGGTGAACGCCTTGCGCACGTCGTCGGGCACGAACGGCAGGAGCAGCACGTGCGAGGCGAGCTCCTGGTGGCCGGCCGCGCAGACCCGGCCCGGGCGGGCGGCGGCGACCCGGCGGGCGTGCCGGGCCTCCTCCAGGGCGCCGCGCAGCCCCTCGGGGGAGTGGACGGCGGCGCTGACGCCGATCGTCAGCCGCCCGTCGTCGGCGAGCCCGCCGGCCAGCGGCTCGCGCACCGCGGCGAGCAGGGCGTCGGCCTGGATGCCCTCGGTGGAGCCCTCCGCGGAGACGTCGAGCGCGGGCAGCGGCACCAGCGCCACGGCCTCGTCGCCCGCTTGGGCGACGGCGATCCGGTCGGCGGGCTCGGTGCCCGCGGTGTCGGGGTCGACCAGCAGCTCCTCCAGGAGCGCCTGCGCGACCGGCCCGCCCTCGATCTCCGCGCCCTCCCAGTCGACGCGGGCGACGACGACCTGCCAGTGCGGGGCCGTGCTCAGCCCCGGCAGCAGCACCGGGGCCGCCACCCGCAGCCTCGCGGCGATCTCCGCGGGCGCGGCGCCGGACTGGACCAGCTCCAGGACCTCCTGCGCGAGCCGCCGCCGTACGGTCCTGGCGGCGTCCCTGCGGTCCCGCTCGACGGCGATCAGCTGGGTGACACCGTGCAGCAGGTCCAGGCGCTCGTCGGGCCACTCCCCGGCGTCCGCCTCCACGGCGAGCAGCCAGTCGGAGAGCACGCCCTCGCGGACGTCCCGGGCGGGCGCGGTCCGGCCCCCGGTGCGGATGGGGAAGAGCGAGTACGTGGTCGGGCCCACGGCCACCCGGTGCGGCCCGCGGCGGCCGGTGCGGGTGGCCGTCAGGTGCTCGGCGGCCAGCCGGGCGCGGACGCCGGGGTCGGTGTCGGGGCCCGCGATCTGCCGGCCGGTGGGGGAGAGCACCCAGGCCCGCAGGTCGAGGTCGGTGCCGAGCAGGTCCAGGACGACGTCCGGGCCGCCGCCCGCGGGGCCCGACGTCATGAGCCGCCGGTGGCGGTCGACGACCGCGGCCAGGTCCCCGGCGCGCTCGCCGGACACCTGCCGTACGACGTGCTCGGTGATCGTCGCGAAGGCGACGGACTCGGCGACGGCGAACAGCGGCAGCCGGTTGCGGGCGCAGGCCTCGACGAGGTCGGCGGGGACGGCGCCGATCTCCGCCTCGCCGGCCGCGAGCCCCGCCACCCCGGCGAGCGCGAGCGCCCGGACGAACGGCTCGGAGTCCTCGGGGCCGTGCCGCCAGGCGAGACCGGACAGGACCAGCTCGCCGCCGGAGAGGTAGCGGCTGGGATCCTTCAGGTCGGTCGTCATCACGCCGCGGACCGACCGGTCCAGTTCGCCCTCGCCGCCCAGGAGCCGCAGGCCCAGCGCGTGGTTCTCCAGGAGTGCGCGCAGCCGCATGTCTCTCCGCCGCCGATCTGTCTCAGAAGTTTCTTGCGTGAACCGCAGGGGTTACGGGTCGCCGTTCTTCATACGAATCTACAAGATGTGTGTTGCGGCCAGCCAACTCCTTCATGTTTTCGGTGACTGCACCGGGTGGGCTACAGCTCGGTGTACTGAGGCCACGAAGCGTGAACAGCACATGAACATCACCGCGAGGGCCGGCCGTCCCTGACCCAGCGGGCACCCGACGACGAAGAAGAGAGCCTCATGGACTTCCTTCGCCCCGCCAGCTGGGAGGAGGCGCTCGCCGCCAAGGCCGAGCACCCCACGGCTGTGCCGATCGCCGGCGGCACCGACATCATGGTCGAGATCAACTTCGACCACCGGCGCCCCGAGTACCTCCTGGACCTCAACCGGATCGGTGAGCTGGGCCAGTGGGAGGTCGGCGAGGAGAAGGTGCTCCTCGGCGCCTCCGTGCCCTACAGCCACATCATGGAGCACCTGCGGACCGAGCTGCCGGGCCTCGCGCTCGCCTCGCACACCGTGGCCTCCCCGCAGATCCGCAACCGCGGCGGCGTCGGCGGCAACCTCGGCACCGCCTCCCCGGCCGGCGACGCGCACCCCGCGCTGCTCGCCGCCGGCTGCGAGGTCGAGGTCGAGTCCGTCCGCGGCTCCCGCCTCATCCCGATCGACGCCTTCTACACCGGCGTCAAGCGCAACGCCCTCGCCGCCGACGAGCTCATCAAGCGGGTCCACATCAAGAAGGCGAGCGGCCCCCAGCAGTACTCCAAGGTGGGCACCCGCAACGCGATGGTCATCGCCGTCTGCGCCTTCGGCATCGCCCTGCACCCCGAGACCCGCACCGTCCGCACCGGCATCGGCTCGGCCGCCCCGACGCCCGTCCGGGCGAAGGCGGCGGAGGAGTTCCTGAACGCCGCTCTGGAGGAGGGCGGCTTCTGGGACAACCGCAAGATCATCACCCCGTCGATCGCGAAGCAGTTCGCGGAGCTGGCCTCCGGCGCCGCCAACCCGATCGACGACGTCCGCGGCACGGCCGACTACCGCCGCCACGCCGTCGGCATCATGGCCCGCCGGACCCTCGGCTGGACCTGGCAGAGCTACCGCGGCGACGCCCGCGCAGTCGAGGGAGTGGCGTAATGCGAGTGAACTTCACGGTCAACGGCCGCCCGCAGGAGGCCGACGACGTCTGGGAGGGCGAGAGCCTGCTGTACGTCCTGCGCGAGCGGATGGGCCTGCCGGGCTCGAAGAACGCCTGCGAGCAGGGCGAGTGCGGCTCCTGCACGGTCCGCCTCGACGGCGTGCCCGTCTGCTCCTGCCTGGTCGCCGCCGGACAGGCCGAGGGCCGCGAGATCGTCACCGTCGAGGGCCTGGCGGACTTCGCCCGGCAGCGGGCCGGGAAGGCGGGCTGCGACGAGAACGGCGGCTGCGGCACCGGAGCCTGCGGCGGAACCGGCGAGGGCACCTCCCTCGACGCCGCGCAGGGCTGGTCCGCCCACGGCACCGACTCGCAGACCGGCGAGGGCGCCGCGCTCTCCCCGATCCAGACCGCGTTCATCGACGCCGGCGCCGTCCAGTGCGGCTTCTGCACCCCCGGGCTGCTCGTCGCCGCCGACGAGCTCCTGGAGCGGGTCCCCGAGCCCTCCGACGCCGACATCCGCGAGGCGCTGTCCGGCAACCTCTGCCGCTGCACCGGCTACGAGAAGATCCTCGACGCGGTCCGCCTCGCGGCGGCCCGTCAGGGCCAGGAAGAGACGGTCTGAGCCATGCCCACCGACAAGCGCACCGGCACCGTCCCCACCGGCTCGCCCACCGGGATCCGCCAGGGCAGCCGCACCAAGGGCGGCATCGGCGAGTCCACGCTGCGCCCCGACGGCACCCTCAAGGTCACCGGCGAGTTCGCCTACAGCTCCGACATGTGGCACGAGGACATGCTCTGGGGCCACACCCTGCGCTCCACCGTCGCGCACGCGGAGATCGCCTCCATCGACATCTCCGAGGCGCTCGCCACCCCCGGCGTGTACTCCGTCCTGACGTACGACGACCTGCCGACGGAGGTCAGGAACTACGGGCTGGAGATCCAGGACACCCCCGTCCTGGCACACGGCAGGGTCCGCCACCACGGCGAGCCCGTCGCCCTGGTCGCCGCCGACCACCCCGAGACCGCCCGCCGCGCCGCGGCGAAGATCCGGATCGACTACCGCGAGCTGCCGGTCGTCACCACCGAGGCCGCGGCCCTCGCGCCCGACGCGCCGCTGATCCACGAGAACCGCGACGACCACCACATCGGGCACGTCGACCACCCGAACATCGTCCACCGCCAGCCGATCGTCCGCGGCGACGCCGCCGCGGCCGCCGCCCGCGCCGACGTGGTCGTCAGCGGCGAGTACGTCTTCGGCATGCAGGACCAGGCCTTCCTCGGCCCCGAGTCCGGCCTCGCGGTGCCCGGCGAGGACGGCGGCGTCGACCTGTACGTCGCCACCCAGTGGCTCCACTCCGACCTGCGGCAGATCGCGCCCGTCCTCGGCCTGCCCGAGAAGAAGGTCCGCATGACGCTCTCCGGCGTCGGCGGGGCCTTCGGCGGCCGCGAGGACCTGTCCATGCAGATCCACGCCTGCCTGCTCGCGCTCCGCACCGGCAAGCCGGTCAAGATGGTCTACAACCGCTTCGAGTCGTTCTTCGGCCACGTCCACCGCCACCCGGCGAAGCTCTGGTACGAGCACGGCGCGACCCGCGACGGGAAGATCACGCACATGAGGTGCCGGATCGTCCTGGACGGCGGCGCCTACGCGTCGGCCACCCCGGCCGTCGTCGGCAACGCCTCCTCGCTCGCGGTCGGCCCGTACGTCATCGACGACGTCGAGATCGAGGCCGTCGGCCTCTACACCAACAACCCGCCCTGCGGCGCGATGCGCGGCTTCGGCGCGGTGCAGGCGTGCTTCGCCTACGAGGCGCAGATGGACAAGCTGGCCGCCGCCCTCGACATGGACCCCGTCGAGCTGCGGCAGCTCAACGCCATGTCCCAGGGCGCGCTCATGCCGACCGGCCAGGTCGTCGACTCGCCCGCCCCCGTCGCCGAGTTGCTGCGCCGGGTCAAGGCGCGCCCGCTGCCGCCCGAGCAGCAGTGGCTCGCGGCCGGCGAGCAGGCCGACGTCCGCTCGCTGCCGGGCGGCCTGTCCAACACCACCCACGGCGAGGGCGTCGTCCGCGGCGTCGGATACGCGGTCGGCATCAAGAACGTCGGCTTCTCCGAGGGGTTCGACGACTACTCCACCGCCCGGGTCCGCCTGGAGGTGATCGCCGGCGAGGCCGTCGCCACCGTCCACACCGCGATGGCCGAGGTCGGGCAGGGTGGCGTCACCGTCCACGCCCAGATCGCCCGCACCGAGCTCGGCGTCAGCCAGGTCACCATCAACCCGGCCGACACGCAGGTCGGTTCGGCCGGATCGACCTCCGCCTCCCGGCAGACCTACGTCACCGGCGGCGCGGTCAAGAACTCCTGCGAGGCCGTCCGCGAGAAGGTGTTCGAGCTCGGCCGCGCCAAGTTCGGCACCTACCACCCCGCGTGGGCGACGGCCGAACTCGTACTGGAGGGCGGCAAGGTCGTCACCGACGGCGGCGAGGTCCTCGCCCCGCTCGTCGACGTCCTGGAGGGCGAGGCGATCGACGTCGAGCTGGAGTGGCGCCACCGCCCCACCGAGGCGTTCGACCTGCGCACCGGGCAGGGCAACGGCCACGTCCAGTACTCCTTCGCCGCGCACCGCGCGGTCGTCGAGGTGGACACCGAGCTCGGCCTGGTCAAGGTGGTCGAACTGGCCTGCGCGCAGGACGTCGGCAAGGCGCTCAACCCGCTCTCCGTCGTCGGCCAGATCCAGGGCGGCTCCACGCAGGGGCTCGGCGTCGCGGTGATGGAGGAGATCGTCGTCGACCCGGTCACGGCGAAGGTGCGCAACCCCTCCTTCACCGACTACCTGATCCCCACCATCCTCGACACGCCGACCATGCCGGTCGACGTCCTCGAACTCGCCGACGAGCACGCCCCCTACGGGCTGCGCGGCATCGGCGAGGCGCCCACCCTGTCGTCGACCCCGGCCGTCCTCGCGGCGATCCGGAACGCGACGGGGCTGGAGCTCAACAAGACGCCGGTCCGGCCGGAGCACCTCACCGGCACCTGACCCGCAACCCGGCCGGGCGCGTGAGTCCGTCGCGCGACCGGCCGGCCCCGAACCTCCGCGCGGTGCAGGCGCATCGGGAACGTCACACTTCGCCGCCGCCCGCACCGCGCGGACTCCCCCCACCGCTCCACGACGCAGTACCCGTTCGTCTCGGGCCGTCCCCCGGGTCGTGCAGCCCTCACCCATCCCAAATCCCGCAGCGTCAGTTCTCACGCGGGTGCCCCTGTGAACCTTGGGAGTCAAGGCATCATGACCCAGTCAACAGTGGAGCCGAGGACCGGAGCGGAGGACGCGGGCGACGGCTCGCGCGTCCCCGCGGGCCGCTCCTGGCTCGACCGCTACTTCCACATCTCCGAACGGCAGTCGACCGTCTCCCGCGAAGTGCGCGGCGGCATCACCACGTTCATGGCGATGTGCTACATCCTGCTGCTCAACCCGCTGATCCTGTCCGGCCCGGACGTCAACGGCGACAAGCTCGGCGCGGCCGGCCTCATCACCGCCACGGCGCTCGCCGCGGCCGTCTCCACCATCCTGATGGGCTTCGTCGGCAAGGTGCCGCTCGCGCTCGCCGCCGGCCTCTCGGTCTCCGGCGTGCTCGCCACCCAGGTGGCGCCCAACATGACCTGGCCGCAGGCCATGGGCATGTGCGTGATGTACGGCGTGGTCATCGTGCTGCTGGTCGTCACCGGGCTGCGCGAGATCATCATGAACGCGATACCGCTGGCGCTGAAGCACGGCATCACCATCGGCATCGGCATGTTCATCGCCCTGATCGGGCTGGTCAATGCCGGGTTCGTCGGCAAGGGCAACCCGATCGGCATGGGCGTCAACGGGCAGCTCACCGGCTGGCCGGTCGCCCTGTTCGCCGTCACCCTGCTGCTGGTCTTCATGCTGCAGGCCCGGCGCGTCCCCGGCGCGATCCTGATCGGGATCGTCGTCGGCACCGTCCTCGCCGTGATCGTCAACGCGGTCGGCGACATGGATCCGAAGGAGTGGAACGGCGCGCCGCCGGAGCTGGACGGCTCGGCCGTCTCCATGCCCGACTTCGGGCTCTTCGGCCACGTCGAGTTCGGCGGCTGGGGCCAGGTCGGCGCGATGACCGTCGGCATGATCGTCTTCACCCTGGTGCTCGCCGGGTTCTTCGACGCGATGGCCACCATCATCGGCGTCGGCACCGAGGCGAAGCTCGCCGACGACAAGGGCCGGATGCCGGGCCTCTCCAAGGCGCTGTTCATCGACGGCGCCGGCGGTGCGATCGGCGGGGTGGCGGGCGCGTCCGGCCAGACGGTGTTCATCGAGTCGGCCACCGGGGTCGGCGAGGGGGCCCGTACGGGGCTGTCGTCCGTGGTCACCGGGCTGCTGTTCGCGGCGGGGCTGTTCTTCACCCCGCTCGCCCAGATCGTCCCCGGGCCGATCGCGGCGGCCGCGCTGGTCGTCATCGGCGCGATGATGATGCAGAACGCGCGGCACGTGGACTGGGCCGACTACTCCGTCGCCGTCCCGGTCTTCCTGACCGTCGCCCTGATGCCGTTCACGTACTCCATCACCGCGGGCGTCGCGGCCGGCGTCATCGCGTACACCGCGATCAAGGCGGCGCAGGGACGTTTCCGCGAGATCGGCCCGTTCATGTGGGTCCTGACGGCGGTGTTCGTCGTCTTCTTCGCCCTCAGCCCCATCGAGCACTGGCTCGGCGTCAAGTAGTCCGACCGTTCCGCGTGGCGGGCCCGCCCTCCACCACCCCCGAGGAGAACCGACATGCTGGACATCGCCGACGAGCTCCACCGGTGGGTCGAGCAGGGCCGTACGTTCGCCGTCGCGACCGTGGTCGCGGTCGGCGGCAGTGCGCCCCGGCAGCCCGGCGCCGCGATGGCCGTCGACAGCGACGGCGAGGCGGTCGGGTCGGTCTCCGGCGGTTGCGTGGAGGGCGCGGTGTACGAGCTGTGCCAGGAGGCGCTCGCGTCCGGGCGGACCGTCCTGGAGCGCTTCGGGTACTCCGACGACGACGCGTTCGCCGTCGGTCTGACCTGCGGCGGCGTCATCGACATCCTGGTCACCCCGGTCCTGGCCGGCGCACCCGTCCGGCCGGTAATGGCGGCCGCCCTGCGAGCGGCGGCCGACGGCGAGGAGTCCGCGCTCGTCCGCGTCACCGAGGGGCCCGCGGAACTGCTCGGCCGCGGGCTCCTGGTCCGCACGGACGGCTCCTTCGACGGCTCGCTCGGCGGGCACCCCGCCCTCGACACCACCGCGGCCGCCGAGGGCCGTGCGCTGCTCGACGCCGGGCGGACCGGCTCCGTCGCCATCGGCGAGGAGGGCAGCCGGTGCGGGCGGCCGCTGACGCTGCTCGTGGAGTCCAGCGTGCCGCCGCCCCGCATGATCGTGTTCGGGGCCATCGACTTCGCGTCCGCGCTGGTCACCGCCGGCAAGTTCCTCGGCTACCACGTCACCGTGTGCGACGCGCGGCCCGTCTTCGCCACCGCCTCCCGCTTCCCGGCCGCCGACGCGATCGTCGTCGACTGGCCGCACCGCTACCTGGAGTCGACGCAGGTCGACGCGCGCACGGTGCTGTGCGTGCTGACCCACGACGCCAAGTTCGACGTCCCCCTGCTGCGGCTCGCCCTGAAGCTGCCGGTCGCCTACGTCGGCGCGATGGGGTCGCGCCGCACCCACCTCGACCGCAACGAGCGCCTGCGCGGGGTCGGCGTCACCGAGTGGGAGCTCGCCCGGCTGCACAGCCCCATCGGGCTCGACCTCGGAGCGCGCACCCCGGAGGAGACGGCGCTGTCCATCGCCGCGGAGATCGTCGCCGTCCGCCGCGGCGGCTCCGGCGCGTCGCTGACCGGCGCGCACACCCCCATCCACCACGACGGGCCGGACACGCCCCGGCGCATCGGGTCGGTCGCCTGAGCCGGGTGCGGCGCCGAACGGCCTCAGACCGCCTCCGTCCCCAGGTCCTCCGTCAGGAACCGCTGCACGACCGGCGCGAACAGCCGCACCAGGGTCTCGGTGTCCGCCGAGGCCAGCGGCTCGACCCGGACGATGTAGCGCACCATGATCAGGCCGATCAGCTGCGAGCCGACCAGGGTGGCGCGCACGGCCGCGTCGGGACGCGGGATCGCCCGGACCAGGATGCCGAGCACCTCGGTGGTCACGAAGTGCCGCAGCTGGACGGCTGCCTCCTCGTGGGAGAAGGCCGAACGGATCACCGCCAGCATCGGTTCCCGCCGCTCGCGGCTGCTCCACTGCTCCAGGAAGGCCCGCAGCATCCGCTCCCCGATCCCCTCGGGACCGCCGCCGAGCACCGCGGGCCCGATCTCGCCGGGCCGCAGCGCGTCGCTGATCGCGGCGGCGAACACCTCGCGCTTGGACCCGAAGTAGTAGTGCACCAGCGCGGCGTCGACCCCCGCCGTGCGCGCGATCTCCCGGACCGTCGTGCCCTCGTAGCCGCGGACCGCGAAGCACTCCTGGGCCGCTCGCAGCACGTCGCCGCGGGCACCCGTCCCGCCCGGCCGGCGACCGCGGCGCCGCGCCGGTGCGCCCCCCTCGGCGAGACCGCCCCCGCCGCTCCCCCCGTCCGTCACGACCGCAGCTCCCAGGGCAGCAGGTCCAGGTAGCGGCCCAGACCGGTGGTGACGGCCCCGGAGAGCGGGTCCGTGGCCGGGGCGCCGGCCCGTGAGACCAGGGCCAGACCGAGCAGCACACTGACCGCCATCGCCGTCCCCCGCTCGCTCCGTTCGGCCTCCGCCGACGCCAGCACCCCGCCGACCAGGCGGGTCAGCCGCCCGGCGAGCAGGGCGGCGGAGGCGTCGTCGGTGAGCGCGGCCGACAGCAGCGCGGGAGCGGCGGGCCACTCCGCCTCCCAGACCCGCGGCAGGACGGCGGTGAGCGCGGCGCCCTGACCGCCGCGCCCGGTCGGCGGCCGCCCGCCGCCCGGACCCGTGTGCCGCGCCGCGGCGCTCCGGGCCCGGGCTGCGTGCTCCTCCTCGCACGTCCGGAGCATCGCCAGGCGGCGGACCAGGTCCTTGTCGGCGAAGTAGTGACCGATCAGCCGCGGGTCGACCCCCGCCCTGCGGGCCACCGCCCGCAGGGTGCAGCCCGGGTAGCCGGAGTCGGCGAGCTCGTGCAGGACCGCGGTCAGGATGCGGTCCGGGGGAGTGGGGCGTTCTCCCACGGTCGGTCACCTCCGTGCCGGTTTTTTCAACTGGACGTGAATTGAGAACGGTAGGCCGCCGGCGCGCACCGCAGAAGGCGAATTCCGGGCAGGAGAACCGGCCCGGTGCGCCGGGTCGGCGGATGTCCCGGCCCCGATGGGCGAATGTCCCGTTCCGCAACCGGTCGGATGCCACCCCGGGTCGGTGAGGGGTGCCCATCGAATTTCACCCGCCGGGCAACTACTTTCGACGCGTCGGGCACCGGGCTCGTCCGCACGTGGCGAAGGGAATTCAAGGTGAAAAAGGTTCACAGGCTGGACGTGAAAGCCGAAGTCGTCCGCGAACCGGGAGCCAAGGAGGCGCTGCACCGCAAACTCATCGACACCCCGGACGGGGCGGACCGTTTCGTCCTCACGGAATTCGAGCTCTCGCCCAACGGCTCGACCCCGCCGCACTTCCACGAGTGGGAGCACGAGATCTACGTGATCGAGGGCAGCATGGGCCTCGTCAAGCCGGACGAGGGCCGCACCGAGCAGGTCGGCCCCGGGGACGCCGTCTTCATCCCCCGCAACGAGCCGCACGGCTTCGTCACCGGCCCGGACCAGAGCTGCCGCTTCCTCGTGGTGGCGCCCACCGAACGGCCTCCGGTGCGGAACTTCTTCCTGTCCGACGACCCCTACGAGTACACGCAGATGCCGGAGTACGTCGGCGCGCAGGAGGCGAAGTGACCACGACGACCGCCGTGACGACGACGCACGAGCCGGCCCTGCCGGTGGTGGGCAGCAGCGAGGACTCCTCGCGGGTCCACGGCATCCTCACCGCCTACCTGCAGTCCAAGGCGGTCTTCACCGCCCTGCAGCTCGGCCTCTTCGAGAAGCTGGAGCAGCGCCGCTACGGCATCGGCGAGCTGGCCGGCGAGCTGGGTCTGGAGCACCGCCCGACCCGTGCGCTGCTCGTCGCGCTGACCGGGCTCGACCTGGTCCGCCGGGACGGCGACACCTACGGCAACAGCCCCGAGGCCAGCCGCTACCTGGTGGCCGCCGCCCCCGAGTACATGGGCGGCTTCGCCCAGCACCAGGACTCCCACTTCGGCCACTTCGACAAGCTGATCGAGGCCGTCAAGGAGAACGCGTCGCTCAACCAGCGGGTGCTCAAGCAGGGGTACCGCGACCAGGGCGCCGCCGCGGGCGAGGGCCGCGAGGGCACCGCGCGGCTCATCCAGGCCATGCGGGTCAGCTCGCGGCTGCAGGCCGACAAGCTCGCGAAGGCCGCGCCGCTCAAGGGCACGGACCACGTCATCGACCTGGGCTGCGGCTCCGGCGACTACTCCATCGCGCTGGCCCGGCACAACCCGGAGCTGAAGGTGACCTCGCTGGACTACCCGGCGGTCTGCGACCTGGTCCGCGCCAACGTCGCCGAGGCGGGGGTCGGTGACCAGATCACGGTCCAGCCGGCCGACATCATGAACGACCCGTGGCCCGAGACCGCCACCGTCCTGCTCAGCCACGTCCTGGACGGCTACGGCCCCGAGCGCGCCTCCCACCTCATCAAGCGGATCTACGAGCACCTCCCCGAGGGCGGCCGGCTGCTGGTGCACGCGCACATGCCGTCGCTCGCCACCGGCCTCTTCCCGTACATGTTCGGGCTGATCCTGCTGGTCAACACCGAGGAGGGCGAGGTGCGCGACGACGAGGACATCCTCGGCTGGGTCCGGGAGGCCGGCTTCTCGTCGGTGGAGACGAGCAACGTCTCGCTCCTGTCCGGCCTCGTCGTCGCCACCAAGTAGGAGGCCCCGTGACCCGCGAGGGACCTCCCGGCCGGGCCGGCGGTCCGGACCCCGGCCCCCTGCTCGCGCTCAACTTCGGCTTCGCCCGGGCCCGGGTGCTGGACACCGCCGACGAGCTCGGCGTCTTCGCGGCCCTGGACGGCGGGCCGCGCACGGCCGCCGCCCTCGCCGCCGAACTGGAGTGCGACCCGGTGGGGACGGCCCGGCTGCTGGACGCGCTCGCGGAGCTGGGCCTGCTGAGCGCCGAGGAGCCGGCCGGCTACGCGCTCACCGACGCCGCGGCCGCCTTCCTCCTCCCGGCCTCGCCGTCCTACCTGGGCGGGCACTTCGCGGAGGTGCTCGACCAGTGGGACAACTGGGCCGCGCTGACGTCGCTCGTGCGCACCGGCCACCGCGGGCCGCGGGCGGCGACCCCGGCGGAGCGGGGGGAGCACCCCGGCATGTTCGCCGGAGCGTTCCCCCTGGCCGCGCCGATCGCGGCCGCGGTGGTGGCGGCCCTCGGGCTGCGCCCGGCGGGGGACGTGCTCGACTACACGGCCGGCAGCGGCGAGTGGGGCATCGCCCTGGCCGCCGCCGGCCCCGAGGCCCGGATCACCGCCCACGACCGGCCCGAACTCCTGGAGACCGCCCGGCGCCGGGTGGCGCAGACCCCCGACGCCGGGCGGTTCACCTGGGCGCCGGGCGACTTCGGGCCCCGGCCGCCGTTCCCGGACGCCGGGTTCGACCTGGTGGTCGCCGCGCACGCCGGGCGGTTCGCCGGCGCGGCGGAGACCCGACGGCTGATCGGCGTCTGCGCCCGGCTGCTCCGGCCCGGCGGGACGCTGCTGCTCGCCGACGTCATGCGGGCCGAACCGGGGGCCCCGGCGCTGTCCCGGTCGATGCTCGACCTGAGTCTGCTGGTGAACACCCGTCACGGCGGGCTGAGGGATCCCGCCGACCATCGCACGGACATGGAGCACTGCGGCCTCGTGCCGAAAGAGACCGTCACGCGGGGTCTTGTCACGGCCCTGACAGGTGAGAGGCAATGACATGCGAGAAGTAGTCGTCACCGGCCTGGGCGTCATCAGCCCGGCCGGTACCGGGACGGACGCCCTGTGGGACGTCGTGTCGTCCGGCAAGAGCGTCACCAAATCACTGGGGGAGATCAGGAGTTCCGCCCTCTTCGACTCCTTCGAATTCCTCTCGGACGCGATAGCGGAGGTCCCCGACTTCGAGGACCACATTCCCGCCCTGCCGCCCGAGATCCAGCGGCTCGACCGTTTCTCGCAGTTCGCGGTCGCGGCCTCGCTGCAGGCCCTCAGGGACGCCGGACTGGAATCCGGCGGATACGCGCCCGAGCGGACCGGCATCTCCCTGTCGACGGCCATCTGCGGAACCCCGCGGATGGAGGAGGAGTTCCTCGCCGTCACCGACCGGGGGCGCAAGCCCATCGACCCCAAGCTGGCCGGTCGCGGGCTGTACCTGGCCTCGATGTCCAACACGCCCGGGGTGGTGCTCTCCGCGCTCCTCGGCGCCCAGGGCCCCTGCGTCACCCTCTCCACCGGCTGCATCGGCGGGATCGACGCCGTCGGCCACGCCTTCGAGGCCATCCGGCACGGCGAGGCCGACGTCATGATCGCCGGCGCGAGCGAGGCCCCCATCACCCCCGTCACGATCGCCTCGTTCGAGATCATCAACTGCCTCTCCCGCGACTTCGCCGACCGCCCCGACGCGGCGTCCCGCCCCTACGACGCGGACCGCAACGGCTTCGTCCTCGGCGAGGCCTGCGGGATCGTCGTCCTGGAGGAGAAGCAGCACGCGCTGGCCCGCGGGGCGACGCCGTACATGGAGATCGCCGGATTCAGCCACACCTCCAACGCCGTCCACATGACCGACCTGCTCTCCGACGGGGAGGACCTGACCCGGGCCATGACCCAGGCGATGGCGGACGCCGGGGTGCGGCCCGAGGACGTCGACCACGTCAGCTCGCACGGCAGTTCCACCCCGCAGAACGACACCTGCGAGACCAGCGCCCTGAAGCTCGCGCTCGGCGAGCGGGCCCGTCAGGTGCCGGTCAACTCGGCCAAGTCGATGCTCGGCCACGCCCTCTCGGCCGCCAGCGCCGTAGAGATCGTGCTCTGCGCCCTCGCCTACCGGAACTCCTTCGTGCACCCCACGGCGAACTACGAGACCGCCGACCCGACCTGCGACCTGGACTACGTGCCGGGCGCCGGGCGGCCCTGGGAGGGCGACGTGATTCTCAAGGACGCCAGCGGCTTCGCCGGCCTGCACGCCGCGATGGTCACCCGCTCCGGAACCGGGGAGGCGGGCCGATGAGCGCCGTCGTCATCACGGGCATCGGCGCGGTCACCCCCGCCGGTAACGGGACGGAGGCCCTGTGGGAGTCCGTCCGCGAGGGACGGCCCGCCGTCACCGCCATCGACCGGTTCGACGCCGCCGACTACGCCTGCCCGGTCGCCGGGCAGGCCGACTTCGACGCCGCCGACCACCTGCCCTCGCGCTTCGTCAAGCGCACCGACCGCTTCACCCACCTCGCCGTGCACGCCGTCCGGCAGGCCCTGGCCGAGGCCGGGCTCACCGTCGGCGAGGACGTCCCCGCCGAGCGCACCGGCGTGATGGTCGGCAACGTGCTCGGCGGCTGGGAGTTCGCCGAGCGCGAGCTGCGCAGCCTGTGGACCGACGGGCCCCGGTCCGTCAGCCCCTACCAGGCCACCGCCTGGTTCCCCGCCGCGCCGCAGGGCAACATCTGCATCGACCAGGGCGTCAAGGGCCCCGCCCGCACCTTCGTCGCCGACCGGGCCAGCGGCGCCTACGCGCTGATCGGGGCGGCGCAGCTGCTCCAGCGCGACCAGGCCGACATGGTCATCGCCGGCGGCGTCGAGGCCCCCCTCTCGCCCTACGGCTGGCTCTGCCTGGAGACCAGCGGGCTCGGCGCCAAGGCGCGCGGGAACCTCGCACCCCACCAGCTCTACCGGCCCTTCGACGCCGGGCACGGCGGCAGCGTCTTCGCCGAGGGAGCGGTCTTCCTGATCATGGAGCGCCGCGAGACCGCCGAGGCCCGCGGGGCCGCGATCCTCGGCGAACTGGCCGGCTGGGGGCTCAGCTCCGACGGCTACATGCCGTACTACACGGTGGAGCCCACCGGCGAGGTGCTCGGCCGGGCCATGACGGCCGCCGTCGAGCAGGCCGGGATCACCGCCGGCGACCTCGGCGCGGTCTTCGCCCACGGCTCCGGCGTGCCCTTCGAGGACGTCACCGAGGGCTACGCCCTCCACGAGGCGTTCGGCAGCGCGGCCGCCGGTCTGCCGGTCACCGCGCCCAAGGCCGGCTTCGGCCACCTGCTCGGCGGCGCCGCCCCGGCCGACGCCGTACTCGCCCTGGCGGCCTCGCGCGCCGGGCAGGTCCCGCCGACGCCGAACCTCGACCGCCCCGCGCCCGGCATCGACCTGGACCTCGTCCGGGGCGCGGCCCGGGAGACCGGGGCGTGGCAGCACTCGCTGGTCGTGTCCCGCGGGCTCGGAGGGGTGAACGCGTGTCTGCTGCTGCGGAGCTGACCGAGACGGTGGCCGACGAGGTCGCCCGGCGCATCGCCAACCCCTGGGCGCTGCCCGTCCCCCCGCCCGTCCTCGGGGCCGTCACCGTGCGGGCCGTCGGCGTCGACGTGGTCGACGTCCCCCGGCTCGACGGCATGGTGCGCCGGCGCGGCGACCGGCTCGTGGCCCGGCTGCTGACCCCGGCCGAGCTGCGGCTGTGCGCCGACGCCTCGCACCGCCACCGGGTGGGCTTCCTCGCCGGCCGGCTGGCGGCGAAGGAGGCGATCGGCAAGACCTTCGGGGGCCGCGGCGCAGGCGTCGGCTGGCACGACGTCGAGATCGGCCGCGGTGCCGCGGGGGAACCGCTGCCGAGGCTCACCGGCCGGGCCGCGGAGGCCTTCCGGCTGAGCGGCCTCACCCGACTGAACATCAGCATCACCCACGAGGCCGGTGTGGCCGTCGCCGTCGCCCTCGCGGGCTGAGCGGCGCCCCGAAGGACCGACGAGGAGAGGAAGAGACAGTGCCCGTGGACACCGACATCCGGGCCGAGGTGATCTCGGTCATGCGCCAGGTCGGCTTCGAGGAGGAGGAACTGGCCGACGGCACGCGGCTGGCCGACGACCTCGACATCGACTCCACCGAACTCGTGGAGATCATCGTCGCCCTGGAGAAGCGCTTCGGCGTGAGCGTCGACGCCGACGCCGAGGACGCGTTCCTGACCGTCGGCGACCTGGTCGCCTGCATGACCCGGCTCACCCGGGTCCCGGCCGCGGCGGCCGCCGAGAAGGGATGAGGACCGTGCCCAGGATCGAGAACAGCATCGTCATCGCGGCGGACCCCCGCCAGGTCTTCGACATCACCAACGACATCGAGCGCTGGTCGGAGATCTTCAACGAGTACAGCAAGGCCAGGGTCGTCTCCGAGGAGCGCGACGGCCGCTGGACCGAGATCGTCTTCGAGCTGACCAACGAGGAGGGCGCCACCTGGCGCTCCTGGCGGATCCTCGACCACCGGGAGCTGGTGGCCGTCGCCGAACGCCGGGACCCGCTCTTCCCGTTCGGGTTCATGCACCTGCGCTGGACGTGCACCCCCGACCCCGCGGGGACGCTCATGACCTGGATCCAGGACTTCGAGCTCGACCCGGAGTTCACGGTGCCGCTGGAGACCGTCCTGGAGCGGATGAACCTGCACACCCGGGAGAACCAGGCCGGCATCAAGCAGAAGATCGAGTCGGGCGCGGTCACCGCCAGGTCCTGACGGACCCGCCCCGCGCACCCCGGGGCGGACGCGCCTTCCCCCCTTCGTCCGGCGCGCCCGCCCCGGCCCCCGCGGCCCGCCCCGCGGCCCGCACCGGTTCCGTGCTCCGACAGGACAGGAGGCACACCGCCCCCATGCCCACCTCCCCCGTACCCGCCGCGCGCCGCACCTGGCGGCCCGGGCCGCTCGCGGTCCCGGCCGTGGTCGCCGGGGTCGTCCCGACCGTCCTCGGCGGCCTGCTCCCCGGCCCCCCGCTCCCGCTGCCGCCCGCGGCCGGAGTGCCCGCCGGCGTCGGGCTCGTCCTGCTCGGGGCGTGCCTGACGGCGGACGCCGTCGACCGGGTGTACCTCCGCCAGGCGACCCCGCTGGGCGACCTGCCGCCGGAGTACCTGGTCACCGGCGGCGGTTACCGGTTCGTCAGGAACCCGATGGCCGCCGGGATGACCCTCCTCCTCCTGGGCGAGAGCCTGCTCTGGTCCGCGCCCGCCGTCGCCGGCTGGGCCGCGGTCGTGCTCGGGGTGTCCTTCGCGGCGGCCCGCCGCGTGGAGGAGCCCAGCCTGCTGAAGACCTTCGGCGAGGAGTACGGGCGCTACCGCCGCTCCACGCCCGCCTGGCTCCCCTACCCCAGGCCGTCGCGCACGGCGGCCCCGAACAGCGAGGTGTGAGACGTGACGACCCCCGCCCGCGCGCTCCCGGACTCCGCGGACGACGCATCCGCCTACATCGACCTGAGCATCCCGATCCGCCGGCAGGCCCCCGGCGTCGAGTTCGAGCAGTGGCTGCACCGCGACGGCATCGGCCACCTGTCCCGGCGCATCCGCGCCCTGCCCGGCGACACCCGCCGGGACCGGATCGTCAACCACGTCCGCTGGCTGACCGGCCGGCGGCGGCTGAGCGAGCAGGACGTGCCCGGCGGCTGCTTCCTGTCGAACGAGTTCTACCGGATGTCCGTCCACCAGGGCACCCACGTGGACGCGCCCTTCCACTACGGCCCGGAGTGCGAGGGAAAGCCGGCCAAGAAGGTCATGGACCTGCCGCTCGACTGGTTCAGCGGGCCCGGTGTCGTCCTCGACGTCCGCGACGTCCGGGGCGCGGTCACCGCCGCGGACGTCAAGGACGCGCTCGACCGGACCGGGGCGCGCCCCGGACCCGGCAGCGTCGTGCTGTTCCGCACCGACTCCGACCTGCGCCTGGGCACCCCCGCCTACTACACCGAGTCCACCGCGATCTCGCCCGAGGCCGTCGACCACCTGCTCGACCTCGGGGTCAAGGTGCTCGGCACCGACTGCTGGAGCTTCGACGGACCGGCCCGCGCGATGGTCGAGACGTTCTTCCGCACCCGTGACCCCGCCGTGCTGTGGCCGGCCCACATGCACGGCAGGAGGCGCGAGTTCCTGCAGATCGAGGGGTTGGCCAGGCTGCGCGACCTGCCCGAGGGGCCGTTCACGTTCATGGCCTTCCCCATCGCCCTGGCCGACGCGGGCGCCGCCTGGTGCCGCGCCCTGGCCCGCACCGACGTCTGAGGGGACCGCCGTGACCGCCGCCCACCTGCTGACGCTCGCCGCGCCCACCCCCGGCGGCCTCGGCGAGCTGGCCCGCGCGACGCTGGACCTGCTGACCGCCCTGGGCGCCGACTCGCCCGAGCCCCTGTGCCGCTCGCGGCGGGCCGGCGTCACCGGGGACGCCGTGCACCGGATCGCCGTGACCGGGCACAGCGCCGCCGCACTCGCCGACGCCCTGTCCGCCCACCTCGCCGGTGACGAGCACGTGCGCGGCGTCGCCGCCGCGCGGGCCGTGCCCGGCGGCCCGCGGGTCGCCTTCCTGTGCAGCGGGCAGGGCGCCCAGTTCGCCGGCATGGGCCAGGACCTGTACGCGGCCGAGCCCGTCTACCGCGAGGCCTTCGACCGCTGCGCCACCGCGGCCGCGCCGCACGTCGAGGAGCCGCTCGCCCGGTACCTCGCGCCCGACGCCGGCCCGCGCATCCACCGCCTTCCGCACGCCGCCCTGCTGACCTTCGCCGTCGGCTGCGGGCTCGCCGCGCTGTGGCGGGCGCGGGGGGTGGAGCCGGCCGCCGTCCTCGGGTTCAGCTCCGGCGAGTACCTCGCCGCGCACCTGGCCGGGGTGCTGACGGCCGAGGACGCCGTCGCGCTGCTCGCCACCGAGACCTCGCTCGCCGCCCGGGTCACCGACGGGGCCATGGCGGTCGTCGGCGCCGACGAGGAGACGGTGCGGGAGCTGCTGGCCGGTGCGGCCGACGGCACCGGGGCCCACGGGGCTGCCGAGGGGGCTCCCGGCGGAACTCCCGGTGGGGCCCTCGGCGGCACTCCCGGTGGGGCTCCCGGCCGCGCGGCGCCGTTCCCCCGGCTCGACGTGGCCGCCCTGCTCTCGCCCACCGACGTGTCGGTGTCCGGATCCGCCGCGGAACTGGGCGGGTTCACCGCCCGGCTGGCCGCGCGGGGTGTCCGGAACTCGCCGCTCCCGGTTCCGCAGGGCCTGCACTCCCCGCTCCAGGAGCCGTCCCTCGCCGCACTGCGCGCCGCGGCCGCCGGCCCGGAGTTCGCCGAGCCGCGCCTCGCGATGGTCTCCTCCGTCACGGGCAAGCGCGTCGGCCGGGACGTCCTCGCCGCCCCCGACCACTGGAGCGCCCACATGCGCGGGCCCGTCCGCTTCCTCGACGGCGTCCGCGCCCTGGACGCGCTCGGCGTCACCGCGTTCGTCGAGGTGGGCCCCGGCAAGGCCCTGACGGGTCTCGGCCCGCGCTGCCTGCCCGCCGACGCCGACCGGCTCTGGCTGGCCTCGATCGGCCGCAGCACCGACGGCCGGGCCGCGATGCTCCGCGGCCTCGGCCGCCTCTTCACCGCCGGTGCCCCCGTCCGGCTCACCGGCCCGGCGTGAGCGCCGGCCCCCGCCGCGTCGTCCCGCTCCACCCCGGGGACGCCGGCCGGTGAGCCACTAGACTTCGTCCAATGCGACAGGTGAACAGCGGCCGTCCGGCGCCCGGTCGGCCGCGCAGCGCGGAGGTGTCCCGGGAAATCGTCGGGGCCGCCCTGCAATTGCTCCGGGAACGCGGTCCGCAGGGTGTGACGATGGAAGCGGTCGCGCAGCAGAGCGGCAGCGCGAAAACCACGGTCTACCGCCGCTACCGGGACCGCTACGCCCTGCTGCGGGCCGCACTCGATTTCGTCGAGGGCATGCCGGAGCCGCCCGCCGAACTCTCCACGCGGGAACGGCTCGGATTTCTTCTCGGGCAGTTCCGCCACGGTCTCGAGGACGTGGTCGGAATGCGCGCCGTGGCCGCGCTGCTGCGCGGGGACGAGGATCCCGAATTCTCCCGTGCTTTCCGCGAGAGCGTGCTCCAGCCGCGGATCGACGTGCTTCTCGCCGCGCTCCGCGACGGAATCGCCGCGGGCGACCTGAGGGCCGACCTCGACTGCCCGACCGTGGTGAGCATGCTGGCCGGTTCGTTCATCGCGCGCTCCGCGATGCAGGGCGCGGTGCCGGCCGACTGGGCCGACACCGTCCTCGACACCCTCTGGCCCGCCGTCAGCGCCTGACCGCCGGGCCGGAGGGAGCCGGTCAGCCGACCCGCTCGGGCCTGACCCCGACCCCGATGAACCGGGCCGTCCAGCCGTTGAGGAAGGGGAAGCGCCGCACGACCCGGGCCGCGAAGGGGCGCTCCACCGTGGAGCCGCGGTCCTTCGGGTAGAGGTCGGCGAGCATGTGGATCTGCGCCAACTGCACCGCGCGCACCGGCAGTTCCCTGCGCCGCTGCACCCGGCGCAGCTCGTCGGCGGTCGGCACCCGCCCCGCCTTCAGGGCCGGGCCGAGCATCCGGGCCGCGGCCACCGCGTCCTGCACGGCCAGGTTGATCCCGACGCCGCCGGCCGGCGACATCGCGTGGGCCGCGTCGCCGATGCAGAGCAGGCCCGGCCGGTACCAGGTGCGCAGCCGGTCGACCCGCACGCTCAGCAGTTTCACGTCGTCCCAGTCGCGGATCTCCCGGGTGAGCCGTTCGCCGAGTGCGGTGTCGACGGCGGCGACGTCCGCCCTCAGCCGCTCGACGCCCTCGCCGCGCACGTGCTCGTAGGCGCCCTGGGGGATGACGTAGGCCATCTGCCAGTAGTCGCCGCGGTCGATGGTGATGAGGACGAAGCCCTCGCCGGTGTGCAGGAAGGTCAGGTCCTCGCCCGGCGACCGGCTGAGCCGGAACCACAGCACGTCCATGGGCGCCTTCGACGCGGCGGGCCGCAGCCCGGCCGAGGCGCGCATCGTCGAGTGCCGGCCGTCGGCGGCGATCACCAGGTTCGCCCGCAGTTCGAGGTCGCCCTCGGGGGTGCGGGCCCGGACCCCGGTGGCCCGCCCGCCCTCGCGGACGAGCTCCACGGCCTCCGCCTTCTGCACGAGCCTGAAGTTCGGGTAGGCGGCGCCCTTGGAAGCGAGGAAGTCGAGCACGTCCCACTGCGGCATGAAGGCGATGTAGGGGTACTTGCCGCCGATCTTGGAGAAGTCGGCGAAGTCGGTCCGGCCGGCGGGGGTCTCGACCGTGATGGTGGAGACCCTGCTGTGCGGCAGCCGCAGGAACTCGTCGATCCAGCCCAGCTCCTCGATCACCCGGAGCGTGGAGGGATGGACGGTGTCCCCGCGGAAGTCGCGCAGGAAGTCCCCGTGCTTCTCGACGACGACGACCTCGACGCCCTGCCGGGCGAGCAGCAGGCCCGCCATCATGCCGGCCGGACCACCGCCGACGACGACGCACGTGGTCTGTTCGGTACGCACCGCGATGACTCCTGGGGTGTGGGGAACGAAGGACGCGGCGGGGCTCGGCGGCCGGCGGCCCCGCCGGTGGTGCTGCGGCTCTCAGTGGCCGGCGACGGCGGGCATCCGCTCCTCGCCGACCTCGATGTCGCGCTCCCTGATCAGCGGGACGACGGCCAGCGCCCCGACGAAGGCGACGATCGCGGCCAGGACGAGGATCGAGTTGAGTCCGTCCACGAACCCGGCCTTGGCGGCCTCGGCGAACAACCCCCGCTCCTGCGCCGGGAGTTCCCCGATCACCTTGCCCAACTGCCCGGAGGAGACCGCGTGGCCGAGCTCCCCGGCCCGGTCGGCCAGGGGGGTGCCGGCCAGTCCTTCGCCCACCGAGTCCTTGACCCGGTCGGCGAAGACCGCGCCCATCACGGCCACGCCGAGCGCGATGCCCATCGAGCGGAACGTGTTGCTGAGCCCCGACGCGACGCCGGCGCGGGCGGGCTCGACCGCGCCCAGGGCGGCGGCCACCACGTTGGGGTTGACCAGTCCGACCCCGAGGCCGGTTACCAGTTGCCCGACCAGCAGGGCCGTCCAGTCGTCGGCGGGGTCGAGGCCGCCCATCAGCAGCAGCCCGACGCCGATGCAGGCCAGGCCGCCGGAGACCAGCCAGCGGGCCGGGGCGAGCGAGCCGAGCCGGGCGGCGATCGCCGAGGCGACGAAGATCGACAGGGTCAGGGGCAGCAGGCGCAGCCCGGCCTCCAGCGGTTCGAGGCGGAGGACGGTCTGCAGGTAGAGCGTCAGGTAGAGCAGCAGGGCGAAGGCGGTGGAGCTCATCGCCAGCACCCCGATGCTCGCGCCGGTGGTGGTGATCCTGCTGAACACGGCGCCCGGCAGCATGGGGTTGCTGCGGGTGCGCTCGACCGTGACGAAGCCCGCCAGGGCGACCGCGGCGAGCGCGAACGCGCCGAGGACCTGGCCGCTGGTCCAGCCCGCCTCGTTGGCGCGCAGCAGGGCGAAGGACAGCGAGCCGAGCGCGGTGCTGAGGGTGAGGAAGCCGGGCCAGTCGACCGGCCCGGAGGTCTCGGCCCGCGACTCCGGCATCCGCAGCAAAGCGCCGACCAGCGCGAGGGCCCCGATCGGGAGGTTCACCAGGAAGATCCAGCGCCAGCCGGCGGCCTCCACCAGGAGGCCGCCCGCCAGCGGGCCGACGGCGAGCGCCGCACCGCTGATCGCGCCCCAGACCGCGAGCGCGAGATGGCGGTCCTTGGTGCCGGGGTAGGCGGCGGCGAGCAGCGCCAGCGAGGTGGCCAGGAGCGCCGCCGCGCCGACGCCCTGGAGCACCCGGGCGAGGTTCAGGACCAGTGGGTCGCCCGCGATGCCGCACAGCAGCGACGCCACGGTGAACGCCGCCATGCCGACGGCGAAGACCAGCCGCCGGCCGTAGCGGTCCGCCAGCGACCCCGCGGTGAGCAGGGCCGCCGACAGCGCGACGGCGTAGGCGGCGACCACCCACTGCAGATCGGTCAGCGAGGCGTCGAGTGCCTCCTCGATCTCGGGCAGGGCGATGTTCACGATCGTGACGTCGAGCAGCAGCATGAAACTGCCCACGCACACGAGCACGAGGGTCCACCAGCGGTTGCCGCTCACAGGTCGCTCCTCCTCGAAGATCAATTAGATACGCTACTCGCAGCGTATCGTAATGAGGCGAAGGCCTGCAAGATTGCCCGGGGCGTGCGGTCAGGTCTCGGACGGGAGTCCGTGCGGCAGCACCTCCTGACGGCCGAGCGAGCGCTTGGCGTACAGCGCGGTCTGGACGCGGTTGGGGGTCCCGAGCTTGGCGTAGATGCGGCTGAGGTAGTTGCGCACCGTCTTCGGGCTGATCCCCAGGTGGCTGGCGATATGGCCGGTCTCGTGGTCGTCGGCCACCAGGGAGAGGATCTGCCGCTCCCGGCGGGTCAGGCCGGCCAGCGGCGAGCCGTCGTCCGTGTGGCGACCGCTGGCGAACCGCAGGACGAGTTCCGCCGCCGTGCCGGACAGCGACGCCCCGTCGCGGTGGACGGCGAGCAGGGTCTGGCGCAGTTCCTCGCGGCCGATCCCCCGGGACAGGTAGGCGTTCGCCCCCGCGAGGAACGCCTCCCGGACGAAGACCGGCTGCTGGTGGGAGGTGAGGACGACGATGCGGACGTGTGCCGAGTCCCGCCGGATGAGGCGGGCGGCGTGCACCCCGCCCGTCCCGGTGACGCTGGGACTGGTGACGACGATGTGCGGCCGGTGCGTCCGCAGGCCCTCCAGGGCCGAGTCGCCGTCGGAGGTCGCGGAGACCACGTGGAAGTCGTCGAAGCTGTCGAGCAGGCTGCGTAAACCGTCGAGCACGATCTGTTCGTTGTCGATCAGGAGGACTTTTATTGCTGCCATCGGCGATCCCTCGGTTCGCGTGCACAGGATGAAACGCGACCACGGCCGGACGCCGGACGGCGTCCGCGGCAGGTGCATTCCCTGGTCGGTGAAATAACTGCCCTCGCCGCCGGACTCTACCCGTGGAAGCCGGGTCGGCCGATTTTTTTTGGCCAACACTTGGGGGAGCGGTGCGCCGAAATGGTGAGTTAACCGTTCCGTTCCCCTAAGCGGGGGCCGCAATTCCGGATAAGGGATTCGTTACCGGTTCAACATTCGGCGCTCTTCTGGAATTCGTTGCGGGGGGAATTCAATTCGGGAGCGCTCCCGGTAAAGGAGTCGGGCCCGGCCCGCTCCCCGC
>NZ_JBHWZH010000078.1:0-4894 GCF_042728285.1 Streptomyces sp. NPDC060194
CCCCGGGGTGGTCGTCCCCGGGGCCCGGCCCCGCCGTGCGCGCAGCCTCAGACCCGGACCGGTTGCGGGTCCTCGTCCTCCACGTCCTCGGCGTCTTCCGCCTTCCGCAGCGGGACGCCCGCCGGGGGTGCGGTGACGAGTTCGTCGTGGGTCAGGTCCGGGAGCCACCGCAGCCAGCTCGGCAGGTACCAGTTGCGGTCGCCGAGGAGGGCCATGACGGCGGGGAGGAGGACGCCGCGGATGATCGTCGCGTCGATGAGGACCGCCGCCGCCAGGCCGACGCCCATCTGCTTCATCGACTGCATGGACAGCGTCCCGAAGATCGCGAAGACCGCGACCATGATGACCGCCGCGCTGGTCACGACCCCCGCCGTCGTCACCACGCCGTGCACGATCGCGTCCCGGGTGGTGCGGCCGGCGAGCTTGCCCTCGCGGATCCGGGAGACCACGAAGACGTGGTAGTCCATCGAGAGCCCGAAGAGGATGACGAAGAGGAACAGCGGCAGCCACGAGATGATCGCGCCGACCCCCTCCGCCCCGACCAGCGACGCCCCCCAGCCGTGCTGGAAGACCACCGTCAGGATCCCGTAGGCCGCCCCCACCGACAGCAGGTTGAGGACGATCGAGGTGACCGCGATGGTCAGCGAGCGGAACGAGAGCAGCATGAGCAGGAAGGCGAAGACCACCACGAAGGCGAAGACGGGGGCGACCGAGCCGACGATCTGGTCGTTGAAGTCCTTCGAACCGGCGACCATGCCGGTGACCGGCGCCTCGACCCCGTCGACCTTCCCGAGCGTCGCCGGCCGCACCTCGTCGCGGATCAGCGACAGGGACTCCTCCGCCCGGTCCTGGTCCGAGCCGCCGACCAGCGGCACCGTGACGAACGCCAGGTTCTCCGCCTCCCGGACCCGCACCTCCACCGGGCCCCGCGAGGCGCCCGAACTCACCGCCTGCTCACGGAAGTCCGCCAGTGCGGCCGTGACCTCGGGCGAGGTGATGTCGTCGGCGCTCACGACCACCTCGGCGGGGTCGGCCCCGCCGGGGAAGGCCTCGTTGACGCGCTCGTAGGTCTGGACGATCGGCAGCGAGTCGCCGAACTCCTGGTCCAGGGTCAGGTTCTGCGTCTTCATGCCGAGCGCGGGCACCGCGAGGGCGACCAGCGCGCCCGCCGCGACCAGTGTCGCGACGAGGGGCCGCTTGAGGACGGTGCCGAGGACGGCGTGCCACAGCCGGCTCTCGCCGTCCGCGTTGCCCTTCTTCAGCCGGGCCAGGAACGGCACCCGGCCCTTCTCCACCCGCTCGCCGAGCAGCGAGAGCAGCGCGGGCAGCACGGTGACCGAGCCGACCATCGCGACGGCCACCACCATCAGCGAGGCGAGCCCCATCGCCTGGAACTCCGCCAGCCCGGTGAACAGCATCCCGGCCATCGCCACGCACACCGTCACCCCCGAGACCACGATCGCCCGGCCGCTGGTGGCCGCCGCGATCTGCATCGCGGTCTGCGCGTCCCGGCCCGCCGCCCGCTCCTCGCGCTCGCGGCGCAGGTAGAACAGGCAGTAGTCGACGCCGACCGCGAGGCCGACCAGGAGCATCACGGAGCTGGCGGTGTCGCTCATCGGCTGGACGTGGCTGACCACGGCCATCAGACCCGTCGTCGCCATGATCGCCGTGATCGCGAGGACCACCGGGACCAGCGCGGCGACGAGCGCGCCGAACGCGACGAGGAGGATGCCGAAGGCGACCGGCACGGCGGAGAACTCCGCCTGCTGGAAGTCGTCGCCGAAGGCGTCCTCGAAGGTCTTGTTCATGCTGGCGCCGCCGATCTCCGCGATCCGCAGGTCGTCGTGCCCCTCCTGCACGCCCTCGACGGCCTTCAGGACCGGGTCGATCCGCTCGTGGGCCGTCTCGGGGTCACCGCGCACGGTGAAGTGCACGAGCGCGCTGCGGCCGTCCCGGGAGATCGACTGCGTGTCGTACGGCGACTTGACGTCCGCCACCGCGCCCGTGCCCTCGACGGCGGCGATCACGTCGTCGACGGCCTGCCGGAAGCCGGCGTCGGTGGCCCGCACGCCGTCGTCCTTCGCCTGCAGGAGC
Organism: Streptomyces sp. NPDC060194; assembly: GCF_042728285.1. Lineage (NCBI taxonomy): Bacteria > Bacillati > Actinomycetota > Actinomycetes > Kitasatosporales > Streptomycetaceae > Streptomyces > Streptomyces sp. NPDC060194. The sequence goes on from NZ_JBHWZH010000078.1 coordinate 2,095, forward strand.
ACCGTCTCGGCGGCCGGCTCCTCGATGCCGGCGTTCTCGATCAGCTTCTCCGCCTGCTGGATCTCGCCCTGCATCTGCTCGCTCTGGCGGACCTCGACGCTGCCGGTCACCTGACCGAGCCCCATCGCGGCGATCACGAAGAGCACCCAGATGCCCACCGCCGCCCAGCGGTGGCGCGCGCTCCAGCCTCCCGCCCTGGCCGCGATGCCCCGTACCCGCGTTTCGCTCATCCCGATCCGGCCCCCTGGCACGCGGCAGCGGCTTCGTGCCCCTGCCTGTCACCCATGACGCTAGGGCGGCGGGTGACGCGACACGTCGTGCTGACCGGTGAAACCGCGGGGCGGGCGTCTCCTCCGAACGAAGGCGGCGGGCGGGCGGTATCTCCCCTCCAGGGTGGACCCGGGTCCCTTACACGTATCCCGGAAGTCCAGCTCAGCGCGGATCCGTGTCCTGGGGGCGCCGTCCGCGCCGGGAGCCTAGGCTGAGCGCATGGCGAACTACGCGGCACTGCTCCGGGGCGTGAACGTCGGAGGCGGCCGCAAGGTGCCGATGGCGGAGTGGCGGACGCTGCTCGAAGGGCTCGGGCACACCGACGTTCGCACGTATCTGAACAGCGGGAACGCGGTGTTCGCGAGCGGCGCCGGCGCGGACCCGGACGTGCTCGCCGCGGGCATCTCCCACGCGCTCGCCGGGCATTTCGGCTTCCCGGTCGACGTACTGGTGCGCACAGCGGCCGAGTTGCAGGCGGTGATCGACCAATGCCCGTTCCCGGCAGACGAGTTGGAGCCCAAGCAGCTCCACGTCACCTACTTCGACCGGCCGGTGGGCCCGGAGCGGTTCGGCTCCCTCGACCTCGACGCGTTCCGGCCCGAGGAGTGCCGGCTCGGCGAGCGGGTGCTGTACCTCTACGCGCCGGACGGCCTCGGCCGCTCGAAGCTGGCCGAGGCGCTGTCCAAACCGGCGCTGCAGAAGGGCGTCGTCGCGACCAGCCGCAACTGGAACACCGTCCGCAAGCTGGCCGAACTCACCGGTGGTGGCGGTCCCGCCGCAGGCTGAACCCGCCCGGCAGCCGGACGGAGCTGTGCCCCCGCCCGCGGGTGATGTTCGCCCGCCGGCCCCCGAAGGTCCAGGACCAGCCGTGGTTGGTGACGTTGAGGTGGAGCAGCTTCGGGATCACGGGGATCCGCTTGTGGTAGTAGAACGCCATGTGTGCCTCCTTCCCCCCAGGGTGCGGGGCAGTCCCGACGGGCCCGTCACGGGCCCGCCACGTTTCCGTCACGGTGGTGGGGGAGGCTGGACCGCGAGCGATACATCGTCATCGGCGCGGGCGCCGTGGGCGGCACGATCGGCGGGCTCCTGCACGAGGCGGGCGCCGAGGTGGTGCTCGTCGCGCGCGGCGCGCACCTGGCCGCGCTGCGCGACCGCGGCCTCACGCTCACCACACCGGGCGGCGTCCGCACGCTCCGGGTGCCCGTCGTCGCCGGCCGCCACCCACGCGGCCCGCGCGGGCCTGCGCCCGGGCGAGGGCCTGACCTCGGCGGCGCTGCACGCCCGGGCACGGGCCCTCAGGCGGACGTGAGCGGCGCGGTGTGCGTCACCAGCCGGGTGACGCTGCCGTCGTCCTCGGGCAGGTCGCGGACGTGCGCGCAGTCGAGTTGGCCCGGCAGCCCCGTGGAGTTCCGAGCGGCGACCGTGGCGTGGACCTCGCGCAGGCAGAGCACCTCGTGCCCACGGGCGGTGAGCGCACGGGCCCGTTCCGTGCCGAGGCCCCGACCCCGGGCGGTGCGGGCCGGCGCGCAGACGATCTCGTGGCCGTCCAGCGACTCCTCGGGCGAGGGTTTGATCTCCGCGTGGCCCAGGCTCGTCGGCCGGGACGTACGGGGTCAGGAGGAGGCGTCCGGTGCGGACGTCAGGGGTCATGCGCTGAGGGCCGCCGTGCCCGAGGCGAGGGCCTCGTCGTGGCGGAGGAGGAGCAGCGAGGCCAGCGCCGGGGACGGGCCGAGGACGGGGGCGAGGTGGTCGGCGTCGGCCGCGCCCGCGGCGATGCGGTCGGGGAGGCGGCCGGGGGCGATGACGTAGGGGGCGACGGCGACGCGGCGGACGCCGTCGGCGCGCAGGGCGCGGACGGCGTCCTCGGTGCGCGGGAGGGCCGCGGAGGCGTAGGCGGTGCGGACGGCGCCCCAGCCGCGCCCGCGCAGGTCGCGAGCGACGGCGTCGACGCCGGCGACGGCGGCCGGGTCGCTGGAGCCGGCCGCGGCGAGCACCACGCCGGTCGTGCGCCGGTCGGCGGGGCTGAGGCCGGTCCCGTACAGCCGGTCCTCCAGCGCGCCGAGCAGCAGGGGCGAGGGGCCGAGCACGTCGGCCTGGCGGATGCGCAGCCGGGCCGGGGCCGCGCGGAGCACGGCCGGGATGTCGGACTTCGCGTGGAAGGCGCGGCTCAGGAGCAGCGGAGCCGCGACGACGTCCCGCGCCCCGTCCGCCGCCAGCCGGTCGAGGACCTGGGGGACGGACGGCGCGTTGAAGTCCAGGAACCCGACCTCCACCCGCGCCCCGGGCCGCTGCTCCCGGACGCGCTCGACGAGGGCGTGGACGGTGGCCGCGTGCCGCGGGTCGCGGCTGCCGTGGGCGATGACGAGGAGGACGGGATCGTGGCGCATGACGGTCTCGGTTCGTGACGGCGGACAGGTCGTGGGGCGCTTTCGCGGGAAGCTCCCCCCGGGGGTTCCGCGTCCGGCCCCGGGCCGGTGCGGTACCCCCCATGCCCCCCCAAAAAAATTAAACCAACCCCCCGCGCCCCGCG